>JBFJYU010000384.1:0-2332 GCA_041622435.1 Thermoplasmatota archaeon
AGGGATCGTGATGACGACCAGCACCATGGCCATCACGTCGGCAAACGACAGGCTCACACGAACGCTGTCGGCGTACAGCAACTGGGTGCCCAGCAGCAGCACGGCCGGCGTCCACAGGATTGCCGTGATGCTGGTCACGGCCGTGAGAACGATGGACAGCGCCGTGTCCCCACGGCAAATGTGGGCCAACAGGTTGCTGGTGGCGCCGCCAGGCAGGGCTCCAAGCAGCAGCAGGCCGATGGCGATGTCCCGCTCCATGCCTGTGAAATGGAAAGCGGCCACCGTCGCGATGGCGAGCAGCGGAAGCGCCACGAGCTGGCCGACCAAGCCCAGCAGGAGACCCTTGGGCTTGGCCCCGACCTCCTTGAAGAGCCGAACCGGCGTCGCCAGCCCCATGCCAAACATCATGATTGCCAGCACCAGGGGCAACAACACGTCGGTCACGACACCAGTCTCAAGTTCAGCCATCGAAACCGGATGGATGCGGTTCTACTTGAGCCATCAGGGTCACAGCGCAACGCGCCGCCCGCGATAGGCCAGCGTGCAGACCGCGGCGCTCCGCCAAAGGGTACCGCGCCACCTCAACCTGCAACTGACCAGCCGTCCGGCGCATCCCTTTCGACAAACATCGTCCAGAACACCTCGAAAGGCTGCTGCCAGTGGACCCAATCCTCTTCCGGGTACACGTAAAGCGTGTAGTTGTCCGTGTCGGTGGAACTGAACCGGTCCGCCGGCACCTCAACGCGCAGCGGACTGGGGCCCTCGGCAATGAACCAGTCAAACGTCTCGGTCGTTTCCAGGAGCAACCTGAACTTGCTGGCGTCGCCCACGGGCTTCTCGAGGCTATCCTCCCAGACGATTTCGATGACGTGGCTGCGCAGCCCGGGCGTGTTGTCCCGACTGAAGACGCATTCACAATCCATGTAGAAGGTGTCCGGCCCGCTGCTGCAGCAGATCTGGGTTTCCGTGCCGTCAATGAACCCTTGGAATGACGCGACATCAATGCGCGGCGGAATGTAGGCCGGGTCTTTGGACAAGATCAGCTTGACCTCGGTGGTGCCGCCCTCCGCTACTTGGACGAGAACCTGACCCGGCAGGTAGCCAATGTTTGTGGCGCGCACGAGTTCGGGCCCCGCCTCGATCCCTTCGACGAAAGCGGCACTCTCCTTGCCAAGTGGCATCGTGAGTCGTTTTTCCGGCAACACGACGACCGCTTCACGCAGGGGCAGCAAGTCGTCGTCGAAGACCCAGACGACCAGCAGGGTGGGCGATTCGCCCACGACGGCGGGCACTTGGTCCGGTTCCTGCGCGAGGGAATCGATGTCTTGGGAGGTGCAACCTGCCATCGCGGCACCAAGCCACACGAGCGTGAACAGCAATATTCGAGCCATGACCCATTTGGATTGGTCTTGTGGTCTTAAATTACCTCGAACACTTGTTGGCCTTTGGTCCCGATTCACCCATTTTCGGCTTCGGCCGGACCGGGAACGACGCGACCGACGCCTGGCAGCGGCGGCCCCCGGCACCCCCCGGCGCTTCCTGGCAATTTCTGGCCAAGGCGCGTGTCGGCGCTCCCGGCGGTCGCCCGCAGTTGGGCCGCCTTGCGGCCCCGCCTTCCGGCGGCCTGGTCACGCAGGTCTCGTCTTTGCTGGGCGGCCCCGGAGTCGGCGGCGAATTTCACGTGGCTCGCGCTGAGGCAGATGCACACGCGGGTCGCCGGATGCCGCTCTACGCCTGTCGAAGCAGGTTGAGCGCCGAGCCGGCCTCGAACCACTTGATCTGGTCCGCGTTCATGGTGTGCTTGGCCGCGAAGCGGTCCTCGCTGCCGTCCGTGTGCTTGAGCACGACGGTGACCGGCTTGCCCGGAGCCAGGGCCTCGACGCCCTCGACGGTGATGCGGTCGTCCTCCTGGATCTTGTCGTAGTCAGCGGGGTCCGCGAAGGTCAGCGGCAGCATGCCCTGCTTCTTCAGGTTGGTCTCGTGGATGCGTGCAAAGCTCCTGACGAGGGCCACGGCGCCGCCCAGGTGGCGGGGTTCCATGGCCGCGTGCTCGCGACTGGAGCCTTCACCGTAGTTCTCGTCGCCGACCACGACCCAGCGAACGCCTTCGTTCTTGTAGTGGCGGGCCACCTCGGTGAACAGGCGGGTCTCGCCGTCGAGTTGATCCTTGCCGCTGCCGGCCGCCTCGGTGAAGGCGTTGACGGCACCCAGGAACAGGTTGTTGCTGATGTTGTCCAGGTGGCCACGGTACTTGAGCCACGGGCCGGCCTGGCTGATGTGGTCCGTGGTGCACTTGCCCTTGGCCTTGAGCAGCAGGGGCATGTCCTGGAAG
>JBFJYU010000385.1:0-2325 GCA_041622435.1 Thermoplasmatota archaeon
GTCGGCGATGTGCATGCAGACCCAGTCCACGTCGTCGGGCACGTTACCGCGCTCGGCGCCGGGGCCCTCGTACGTGACGCTGCGGTAGCTCCACGATCCGCCGTACTGGGCGGAATAGAACGTGATGGACAGCGCGGCGCCGTCGGGCGAGACGAGTTTGAAGCCGCTGCCTTCCCAGGAAGCGCCGGTGGGCGGTACGCGGACCCCGTTGCGGGGGTCGTGGCAGGCATCGAAATCGCCACCCACCGCAGCGTCCACGTCGGCCGAGATCACGCCCGTGACCGTCGCGGCGGAGTAGGTCGGCGCCGGCACCGCCGCCTCGCGCACGGTGACGTCAAGCTGGGCGCCCAAGGCGGCCGTCACGTAGAATTCCTCAACCGTGTACGTGCCGCCAAATGAATCGGGCTCGGTCGGCGTCTCGCAGAGGTCCCCATCGCTCATGTGCGTGCAGGACCCCAGGTAATAGTCGTCGAAGACGTCGCCGTCGTCGCGGAAAAACGTCCCGTAGAATTCAATGTTGATGAGGTGAGGCGTGGCCTGCGCCACCTCGATACTCACGGCGCTGGGGTGCGGCAACCAAGCCGTCACCCAGAAACCGTCGATGCCTGGCTGGTAGAGCGCACGTCCCGGTGCGTCATCCAGGAATCCATTGTGCAGGTAGAACGCGCCTAGCCCGGGGGCGACGATATGGCCGCTGCCGAGCACATCGCCAGGAGCGGCGGGAACGGAAACAGGAGCAAGCAGGAAAACAGCAGTTACAGCGAGGACACTCCGTGTCGGCGCCTGGGTACGCATGAACTTGAATCGGACCCGGGTATTTAGGAGCACGCGGCGGGCTGAGGCCGGGATGCAGGCGAATACCAGCGCCGGAGCCCTGATTGGGCCACCCTGCGCCCACCGCTCAGGGGTGCCCCTACGGAATCAGGTCCAATACGCGAAAGACGTAGTTGCTCCAGCAATTGGCGGGGTGGCTGCAATAGCGATGCCAGCTCGTCTCCGTCTGGGTCGTCTCATCCGAAGCGAACCGCGCGAGGCCATCGGTGTACCGGAAGTGGAAGGCCCCAACGGCGTCCCTGTCCTTGACGTTGATGCAAACCTCGGTGACGGGGCCAAAGATCCCGTCAACGTTGCCGTGCTCGTCGCCCGCGACCTCAAAGAAGCGGATTCCGGCGTCCCCGTAATCCCAGCCCGTGACGACTGCCGCATCGAAATCGGTGCCGTCGAGGCTTTCCAGACGGAAGCCCGTGCCGGCCTGGAACGGAACGGTCACGTCGCACGTGAATCCCCGTTGGTAGTTCGCAGCGTGATGCGCGGGCAGAACGACCACGCCTTCGGTGGTCGTGGAGGCGTCCACCGTGGGCAGCACCGTTGCTACCATGAAAACTGCGGCAAGAAGAGCAATACGTCGTGCATTCATGCAAAACGCGGTCGTTCCAATTCTATTTTAGCGTAACGCGCCCGCGAGAGCCGCGTGCAGGCGATTTCCTGCCTCCTGAGTTGGATTCGTATCGTTCCCTGCACTTCCTGGAAGGGGTGGTGGCTTGCGCGGCCTGGCCGAGCCGCGCCAATCACACAGAAGCATTGCCGAAGCCAACGGCATCGGGATCGTGTTTCGTGACAACCCTCAAACTCCCAGACCCGATGCGCCCCCATGGCCCAACTGACCTGGCTAGGCCACGCCGGCTTTGTGATCGAGGCCAAGAACGGCAGCCGCCTCGCCATCGACGTCTGGAAAGACGCGCCGACGTTCCCCGCCGGCGCCGACTTGGGCAAACTGGACCTGGTCGTGGTGACGCACGGCCACTTTGACCACGCCGGCAGCGCGCCCGACATCGTCAAGGCCACGGGCGCCACGCTCGTGTGCATCCACGAAATCACGTTCTGGGCCCAGCAAAACGGCGTCGCCGAGGGCCAGATCGTTGGCATGAACAAGGGCGGCACGTTCGAAAAGGACGGCTGGAAATTGACCATGGTGCAGGCCATCCATTCCGGCGGATGCCCCGGCGGCGACGATCACGGCCACCACATCATCCCGGGTGGGTCCGCCGCCGGGTGGGTGATCGAGACCCCGGATCGGGAGCGCATTTACCACGCCGGGGACACGACGGTGTTCCTCGACATGCAATTAATTCGCGAATTGTACGAACCCGCCATTGCACTCCTGCCCATCGGCGGCCATTACACGATGGGCCCCCGCGAGGCGGCGAAGGCGATCGAATTGCTCGGCGTCGAACACGTCATTCCAATGCATTACGGGACCTTCCCGATCTTGGCCGGCACCCCCGCAGAGTTGCGCGAACACACGGCGCAGCATGTGGCGGTGCA
>JBFJYU010000386.1:0-2322 GCA_041622435.1 Thermoplasmatota archaeon
GACCAGGGCGAGGCCGCCCGCCATGCCGTGCATGGCTGGAAACAGATCGCGATGAATCAAGGCGACGGCGCGCCGGGTGTCGCGGTCGCGCAGGCGGGGCACGAGCCAGCGGCGGCGGACTAGGTTCCACAGGCTGGCTGCCAGGGTCACGGCGAGGAAGACGGCGGCTGCCACGCCCGTTGCGTAGCCCGTGATTCCGCCATGGGCTGCCTCGGCGCTGGCGGGCTGGGCCGCCAGTGAGCGGAAGGCATCGGGCACCGTCACAGGGTTCGACCGGGGGCCTTGTCCTTTATGATACCGCATGCGTCCGGGACTCGGCTGGCCCTGCTGCGGCGCGCAAGCCTGAACAGGGTTGCCCGGATGGCCGCGCCGTGGCTCTGGAAGGCGTGGTCCTCGACGGCAGCAACCTCACGATCCCCGACGTGGCCGCGGTGGCCCGGGAAGCGGCGCCGGTGCGCGTGTCGGAGGGTGCGTGGAAAGCCGTGGCGGCCAGCCGCCAGGTCGTGGACGATCTGCTGGCGCGCGGAGAGGTCGCGTACGGGATCACCACCGGCTTCGGCGAGTTCGCCCACGTCAAGATCGAGGCGGGCCAGGTGCGGGATTTGCAGCGCAACCTCCTGATGAGCCACGCCGTCGGCGTCGGCGAGCCGCTGCCCGAGGAGGTGGTCCGGGCCATGATGGTCATCCGGGTGAACACGCTCGTGAAGGGCTTCTCTGGCATTCGCCGCGAACTCATCGAGCGCCTGGTGCTGTTTCTCAACGAGGGCGTGACGCCCGTGGTGCCGTCGCGCGGCAGTGTCGGCGCCAGTGGCGACTTGGCTCCGCTGGCCCACATGGCCCTGCCCTTGATCGGCCTGGGGCGGGTGCAATGGCAAGGCGACACGCTTGGCGCCGGGGAACTGCACGAGCGCATGGGACTGGAGCCGATTGCGCTGGAGGCGAAGGAGGGCTTGGCGCTCATCAACGGCACTCAACTGATGAGCGGCGTCGGTGCGCTGGCCGTCCACGACGCATCGGGGTTGTTGCTGGATGCGCAGGTGTCGGCGGCCATGGCGCTGGAGGCCCTGATGGGCAGCGTTCGGCCGTTTTCGAGCCGCGTCCATGCGTTGCGACCCCACCCCGGCCAACGGGCGGTGGCGGCCAACCTGTTGGCGTTGACCGCGGAGTCGGACATTGTCCACAGCCACGAGGGGTGTAGCCGCGTGCAGGACGCCTACTCCCTGCGCTGCCTGCCCCAGGTTCTCGGCGCGTGCCGGGATGTCATCGAGCGGGCGCGGGCCACCATGACGATCGAGATCAACAGCGTGACGGACAACCCGCTGGTCTTCCCCGACGGCGAGATCGTGAGCCAGGGCAACTTCCACGGTGAGCCCATCGCGTTCGAGCTGGATTTCTTGGCCATCGCGCTGGCGGAGATCGCCAGCATGGCCGAGCGCCGCGTTGAGCGCATGGTGAACCCGGATCTCTCCGAGGGCCTCAAGCCATTTCTGGTGGACTCGGGGGGCCTGAACTCCGGCTTCATGATCGCGCAGTACGTGGCGGCGGCGCTGGTGTCGGAGAACAAGGTGTACACGCACCCGGGCAGCGTGGATTCGATTCCCACCAGCGCGGGGCAAGAGGACCACGTGTCCATGGGCAGCATCAGCGCGCTGAAGCTCGGCCAGGTGCTGGAGAACGCGCGCAACGTGGTGGCCATCGAGGCGTTGTGCGCGGCGCAGGCGCTCGATTTCAAGCAGGACGAGGGGCTGCGGGCGGGCCCGGGCAGCCAGGCGGCGCACGACTGCATCCGTGGCTGCGTGCCGCGTTTGGAGGGCGACCGGGTGCTGGCTGACGACGTGGCGGCCCTGTCGGCGCTGCTGGCCACGGGCGCGCTGCGGGACGCGGTGGCCGGGGCCGGCGTGAAGCTGGCCTGAGTTACCTGGCTGCGGCTGCGGCGTCGGTGGCGTCCGTGTCGGCCGGGTCGGCCGGGGCCAGGTCGGTCGGGGCCGGGCCGCCGGCGGCTGGATCGGCTTGGGCACGCCGCAGGGTCTCCAGGTTCACGTGCGCGAAGAGGGGGCTCGCCAGGGCGGCCGTGAGGCGGCCGTGCTTGGTGGGGAAGTATTCGATGCGAACGGGTTGCTCGTCGAAGACCTCGCGTTCGATGAGGCCCGCAGCTCGCAGCCCTTTGAGCTTGTTGGACAGCGTGCGCGTGCTGAGGCCCAGCAGGTCGTGCATTTGCGTGAAGCGGGCGCGCCCCAGGGTCGCCAGGACGAACAGGAGTTCCATGGTCCAGGGGCTGAACAGGTCGCGGCTGGCCTGGACACTGGTGGTGAGCCAGGCGGC
>JBFJYU010000387.1:0-2320 GCA_041622435.1 Thermoplasmatota archaeon
CCGCCAGCAGACGAGCGCTCGGGCTCGTGCTCGAGCTCGTGCTCGTGCTCGTGCGCTGGCGTCGGCGCCAGCGCCGGCTGTTGAAAACCGCAACCCCCCGAAACGCGACAACTGAAAACACGGGTAGGTCCGCGTGTTCGTGGGTACCGACGGGCGCTCCCGCGTCGTGACGACCCTATGGCAGGCTCCGCTGTCGCGCCGGCAATCAATAGGGGGGTTGGCGGAGGGTCATGAGGCCAGAGGCGGCGTACTGGAGTCCCTGCCTTTCTTCGATACATGCAACCATCGACGCGACGCCGCGGCGCTAGAACTCGTACAAGGGGCCGGAACCGGAGGGACTTGAGGTGCCGGCGAAGCGTCGGCGTTGGTCCCATCGCGCCTGAACGGCGCTACAGGCCAGGTCAGAAGCGAAGCAGCCGGCCCGGGCTGCCAGCATCGCCACGGTAGCCAAGGCGGTTGCAAAAGGGGCCCCCGGGGATGACACGCCGAGTATGGTTGCGTGGGGGTCGACGTGTCAAGAGTGGTTGGAGTTCCTGTGGTTGCGATGGTTCCCCGGGGGTAGGGCGCCGGTTTCCGGCAGCCCCATGAGCCTGAATCGGCGGGTGTTACAAGCCAGCTGTGCCGATTCTCAAGCCTGATAGGAACCCCGCCACGCAAGCCATAAGCCGATGGCCGGACCTGTCCGGGCTTACGTACCCGGCCCGGAAAGGCAGACCGAATGGGTCTGTGTTTGGGGTTGGCCTGCTCCGGCAGCGTCCGATCCGGCCACACAATGAGCACGCACGGCTGTGCGCCCGTGGCACCGACGGCGCCCGGCCTAGGGTCCCTCGCCGGCCAAGCTGAACCCTCCCGACCCCACGGCGCTTATGACGGGCAGCCGCGTCCGCGCTTCCGTGCGCCCGACCTGGTTCGACCGTGGCACCGACGTGGCGTCGGTGGTGGAGTGTCTCGACGAGGCTTCCAGCAACACCATCATCGACGTGCGGGCCCCGGCCCAGATGCCATCCGGAGCCAACCTCGGGGTCCTCCATCAGGCGGCCCTCGCAAGAGTGCGGCGCCAACTGGCCCTGAGCCACGGCGAAGCAGACCGCACCCTAGCCCAGGAGGTGCGGGCCATCGACGATCTGGTGCGGGCCGCCAACCTGCTCGTGGAGCGCCTGCGCGAATGGTACGCCCTGCACGCCCCGGAGGCGGTGCGGCTGCAGCCTGACGCCGAGAAACTGACCCGCCTCATCGCCGAGCACGGCGAACGCACAGGCGTGCTCACAGCCCTCGACCACGCAGACCAGGCGACCACCAGCATCGGCAACGACCTCGCCCCTGCGGACCTCGCGGTTCTGCGGGCTTACGCGGGCGCCCTGCGCAGCCTGTACGACTCCTGGCACGCCCTGGAAAAGCGCGTGGAGGACCTCATGCAGGAGGTCGCCCCCAACCTGGCAGCCATCGTGGGCCCCGTCATCGGCGCCCGCCTCATCGCGCTGGCCGGCGGATTGCAGCGCCTTGGCGCTTTCCCCTCGGGCACGGTCCAGCTTCTGGGCGCCGAGACCGCACTGTTTCGTCATATCAAGGAGGGCACCAAGCCCCCCAAGCACGGCATTCTGTTCCAGCACGTGGCCCTCCATTCGGCTCCGCCCTGGCAGCGCGGTGCACTGGCTCGCGCCTACGCCCAGGCGGCGGCCATTGCAGCGCGCACGGACGCCTTCAGCCAGCGCGACCTGCGCCCTGAATTGGTGGCTCGCCTGGAGAAGGACGTGGCGCGCATCAAGGAAAAGCGCGCCAAGCCACCGGCCAGGCGCCCCGCGCCTCCAGGCCGCGCACCGTTTTCGGGGGGACGTGGACCCAGCCACGGCCGTGGCCCCCGTGGCCCACCTGGCCAGGGCGGTGCCCGCTACGGCGGCCAGCCGCGCGCCCCCGGCGGGCGGCAGGGCGGTCCCGGCGACCGTGGCCCGCGACGGGATGGTCCGCCAAGGGGCGGGTACCCCGACCGCGGACCGCGCTCGGACGCTCCCCGCCGCGATGGTCCGCCCGCCCGATCTGGTTACGGCGACCGGGGACCCCGCTCCGACGCGCCCCGCTCCGATGCACCCCGCCGTGACGGCCCGCCCAGGTCCGACACCGGACGCCGCGAGGGCGGCCAGGGACCACCCCCCGGCAAGTCGTTCTACCCCCGGGGGCCAGGCGCAAAGCCCGGACCCGGCGGTGGCTCCGGTGGAAAACCGGGCGGCAAGCCGCGGCGACTGCCTGGAGCCCTGCGCGGCGATAACAAGCCCGCCAAGGCGCCCGGCAAAGGCGACCGGGCAGACAAGAAGGAGGACAAGTC
>JBFJYU010000388.1:0-2309 GCA_041622435.1 Thermoplasmatota archaeon
AGCCGGGCCCCGGCCCCCTGGCCCCCTGGCCCCCCGGCCCGCCGTGGCTTGGCGCTGGCTGGGTTCGAAACGGCCAAGGCGACGGCGCCGCTAGGAGGCTCGTGGCGCTCACCATCCGCGACCCGATCCATGGGTCGATCCTGGTGGAGGACTGGATGGAGAGCCTGATCGACAGCCCGGTCCTGCAGCGGCTGCGGCGGGTCGGGCAACTCGGCACCGCGCACCTGGTTTACCCGGGCGCCCACCACAAGCGCTTCGAGCACAGCCTCGGCGCCAGCCACCTCGCCGGCCGCCTGGCGCAAGCCATGGGGCTCGAGGAGGAGGACCGCCGCACCGCCCGCGCCGCCGCACTCTTGCACGACGTCGGCCACGGCCCGTTCAGCCACGCGTTCGAGGAACTCGTCAAGGAGCGGGGTCGCAGCCACGAGGACGCCACCGTGGACCAGATCCAGTGGGGCCCCCTCGCCGACCTGCTGCGCCAGGGCGGCCTTGACCCGGTTGCCGTCGCTGACGCCGTGCAGGGCCAGGGCACCCTCGGCCCCATCGTGTCCGGCAGCCTCGACGCCGATCGGATGGACTACTTGCTGCGCGACGCCCACTACACCGGCGTGCGGGTGGGGGCGGACCCGGACCGCCTCGTCGGCGTGGTGCGGCGCGACGGCGACCGCCTTGTGCTGCGCGAGTCCGGCCTGGTCGCCGCCGAGGCGTTCCTGACGACCCGGTACCTGATGTATCCCGCCGTGTACCTGCACCACACCGTCCGCGCCAGCGAAACCATGCTTCAGGCGGCCATCCGCGAACTCGTGGGCGCCGGCGACGAACAGGTTTTCGCCCACCTGGAGCGGGAAACGGACGACGGGCTGCTGTGGCGCCTGCGCCAACACGGCGGCGTCGCCGGCGGCCTCGTCGGCCGGCTCGACGCGCGGCGGCTCTACAAGCGGGCCTTCGAGGGGCGCTCCGACCGCTTCGACGAACCCGACGTTCAGCGCCTCGTGTCCGACCCGGCCCACCGGCTGCAAACGGCTGCCGAGATCGCCGAGGCCGCCGGCGTGCCCGCTCACCACGTCATTCTGGACGCGCCCCACAGCCCCCGCTTCCGCGAACTGGGACTCCCGGTGCGCACCCGTGACGGGCGCACCATCCCTCTCGGCGACGCCTCGGCGCTGGTGGCCGCCCTCCACGCTGCGCGCATGGATCACTGGCGCTTCTGGGCGTTTTGCCCGGCGCGCGACGTCGAAGCCGTCGCGGCGGCCGCCAAGCGCGTGTTGGGGTAGCGGCGGGGGCGCAACAGTGGAGCGGGCGCTCCCAGGCCCACCCGTTCAAGTAGGGCCGCCTCGTCCGCAGCGACGCGATGGGCAAGGAAACGGTGTTCGCGGACGCGGATCAGGCGCCGGTCGACGGCGACAAACTTCGCGCCCTCGTGGAACGTCACTTCCGCGTGTACGATCAGCGAACGGAGACGTTTCGCGGCGGCGAGAGCGCGCACCTGCTCTTCCTCATGTTCTCGGCCAGCGAGTTCGACGACCGCTACGCCGCCATGGCGAAAGAACTCAACGCGTGGCGCCCCGACCTGCTCTTCTTCCTGCGCCACGAAGGCGGCGAGGACGTCCTCCTCGTCACCACCCGGCAGCCGCAGCGGCTCGCCAGCGTCCGCGTCAACGCGGTCCTGCTGGTCGCCACGATCCTGACCACGGTCACCGCCGGCGCCCTGGTCTGGGCCAACTACGCATCGCCCACCAACAGCCTCGGCTGGTCGGCCTTGTGGCATCCCCGTTCGCTCCTGCTTGGTGGCCTGAGCTTCGCGCTCCCCCTCATGGCGATCCTGGGCATCCACGAGACCGCCCACTACGTGACGGCCCGCAAGCACGGCCTGCGCGCCAGCCTGCCGTTCTTCATCCCGGTTCCCCCGGTTCTGTTTCCCATCGGCACCCTCGGTGCCTTCATCTCCCTGCGCGACCCGATCCCGGACCGCAAAGTCCTGTTCGACGTTGGCGCCAGCGGCCCCCTGGCCGGCTTCATCGTGGCGGTGCCGGTGGTCATCATCGGCGCGGCCCTCACGGGAACGTACGCCGTCGAGGTGCCGGAGTTGGCGTCCCCGGAGATTGACCCCTTTGGTGATTACAGCCTCGAGCGGCAGGACTTCGACACGGCAATCCTGACCTTCAGGGGCCTCCCCAACGATCAGGTGCGCGTCTACACGTACGCGCTGACGGCCCCGGACGAGGACGATTGGCAGGTCCAGCACGCCGCCGTCATTACGCTGGAGGACGGCGAGGTCGTTCGGCAGGAAAAGACCAGCCAACTGACGG
>JBFJYU010000389.1:0-2307 GCA_041622435.1 Thermoplasmatota archaeon
CCGGGTTGACCTTTCGGCTGGTGCGCCTGTGACATACCCTGCCTATGTCATGACTCTCGGCGTCACAACCCTCGTCTTGGGGTTGGGGTCCCATTCGACGACGGCGTTGCCGGTGCCGATGACGGTGCCGTATCCGTGCAGTTCGGCGGGGTAGTCGGGCATGCCTAGGGCGGCCAGCAGCCAGCTCAGGCTTCCTGCGTCAGCTTCCGAGGTTGCGTCGTCGATGAGGTCGGGCATTTCCCAGAACAGTTGTTCGCCGCGGCCGTCGCGCATGAGGCGAATGGCGTGCATGTCCCACAGGTATTGGCCGTGGTGGTAGATGTGCTCCCGCGCCATGTCCTCGGGCAGGGCGCCCTCGCGGGTGAAGTGGCGGTGGCTGAGGCTGTTGCTGGCTAGCAGCAGGACCCGCTTGCCCGAGGCCTCGATGGCGGCGGCGGTGGCCTCGCCGAGGGCTTTCATTTGTTCTTGGCCGACGTCGTTGCTGAAGTAGCGGTAGGAGCCGTTGCTGCTGATGCCGACGATGGGGATGTCGAAGTCGGGCCGGACCATGTGGCAGGCGGCGATGGTTCCGTAGTCGACGCGGAAGTCGGGGTTGCGCATCATCTTCGTGACAAGTCCGCGCTGGTCGGCCTCGTGCGCGATGGCTTCGGCGAGTGGGACATCGCAGTCGAAGTCGAAGTTGTAGCGGAACAGGTTGGGAAAGATGGGGTCGACGCTGAGGCTCTTGAATTGGGGGACGCCGAGGAAGTGGTGGCCGACCTGGGTGCGCCAGTGGGGGCTGTGGACGACGATGGCGTCGATGTCGCGGCCGGCGCGGGCGAGGCTGTGGCGGAGGCGTTCGTAGCCCCAGCGGATGGGCTCCCAGCCGGCTTCGGCGCGGGGCTCGTTGGCGGCAGGGTTGTCAGCGTAGACGAGGTGCGGCGGGTGGGGGGCGAGGCAGCCTGCGACGATGCGGCCTTGGGGCACGGGGCGGCGGAGCGGCGGAGGCGGTTTGATGGTTGCGAAGGGGCGGCTCCACGACACGGTGGTAGCGGGAGGAAGGCTGGCTTACGGCATTTGAGGAGTTTTTACACCAGGTTTCTGGTCCCCTAAAGGCCAACGGGTGTGCCATCCATGCTTATCGTCTGCCCGTTCCTACGGCGTGCATCTGCTCAACAGCTAGGGCGTGTTCTGCAGCTTGATGCACACGTTTCTGGCCTCGCTGAAGAACTCCAACGACCATCGACCGCCCTCGCGGCCGACGCCGGACTCCTTCATGCCGCCAAAGGGCACGCGCAAATCGCGGTGCAGCCAGCAGTTGACCCACACCATCCCCGTGTCAAGCGCCGCCGAGACCTGGTGCGCCCGATTGAGGTCCCGCGTCCAGATGCTGGCGGCCAAGCCGTACGGAACGCCGTTGGCCAGCGCGACGGCCTCGTCGTCCGACGAGAACGGCTGGAGCGTCACGACCGGTCCGAAGATTTCCTCCTGCACGCAGCGGCTGTCCTGACCCACCCCGGAAATGACGGTCGGTTCCAGGTACGCGCCGCCGGCCAGCGCTTCGGGGAGGGTCGGCCGGCCGCCGCCCGCGTGGAACGTGGCCCCCTCGTCGCGTGCGATTTGCAGGTACGACTCCACCTTGTCGCGGTGGGCCTGGCTGATGGCGGCACCCACCTGGGTGTCGGGGTCGGCGGTGTCGCCGACCCGGAGTGCCTTCACTTGGTCCGCGAACCGTGGGACGAAGTCGGCCCAGATGTCCTCATGCACCAGGAGCCTGCTGCCGCACAGGCACACCTGACCGGTGTTCGTGAAGCCGGCTCGCACGGCGCCGGGCACGGCCTCGTCCAAGTCCGCGTCCTCGAACACGATGGTCGCGTTCTTGCCGCCGAGTTCCAGGCTGAGCTTTTTGAACATGGGCGCCGCCGTCGCCGCCACGCGCCGGCCCGTCGCCGTTCCACCGGTGAAGCTGATCGCTTTGACATCCGGGTGCTCGACGAGGGCTTGGCCGACTTCGTGCCCGTAGCCGTGTACGATGTTGAGGACCCCCGGCGGCAGGCCGGCCGCCTGGGCGATGGGGCCCAAGGCGTCGGCGGTCAGGGGCGTCAATTCGCTGGGCTTGGCCACGATGGTGTTGCCCATCGCGAGGGCCGGCGCGACCTTCCAGCTGAGGAGGTACAGGGGCAGGTTCCACGGCGTGATCAGCCCCACGACGCCAAGCGGTTTGCGCAGCGTGTAATTGATCGCGTCCGCCATCGGATGGAATCCCGTCTCGTCGTGCCGGGCGGCCCCGGCGAAGAAGCGGAAGTTGCGAATCGCACGGGGAATGTC
>JBFJYU010000390.1:0-2301 GCA_041622435.1 Thermoplasmatota archaeon
GAGGGTGGTCTTGACCGCGGATTTCTGCCAGCGCAGGCGAGCGAGGCCCGCGGCGGAGACGCCTTGCGCTGCTGCGAGGCCGAGTCCGCCGAGGAGCCAAACCGACCACGCGCCGCCCGGGGGCGCCAGGGCAAGCCACGCACTCGCCGCCAGGAAAACCGGGTACGTCGTGAAGCAACCAATGCACAGGCGGGCCCCGCCGAGGTTGTACGTGTCCTGCTCGTAAGCTGGCCCAGGCGGGTGGTGGGCGAGACGCATGGCGGACAGCGCTGACGGGCGAGCCCAAGGCAGCACCAGTGGTGCCGCGGCCGCCAGAACCCCGATCTCGCCGGTTCCGTTGGCCGCCGACGAATCCGCGCAGCACTCCTCGCAGGGGCAGCAGCCATCCTCGCATTCGTTGCAACAATTGTCGCACTCCACGCATGGCCCCGTGCAACAATCGCAACTGTCCTCGCAGCAGGTATCGCAGCAGTCACCACAAAAGACGCCGCAGTCGCAGCCGTCGGCCTCGTTGGCCGTCTCGTTGGCCGGCGCATGGCCAGACCCGCTGCCGGCGCCTTGCCGCGTGCCGCAGATGTAGCCCGCAAGCAGGCACCCGATGGCCAGCAACAGCACGATGGCAACCAGGATCGCGACCGTGAAGCCGGGGCCCGCGGCGGGCGCGGCCGCTGCCAGGCCGACGATGGCCAGCAGACGAAGCAGTCGGGCCGTGCGGGCCGCGAGGGAAGCCACTGCCCCCACGACGGCCGTGGCGATCAAAAGGCTAGGGGGCACTGCGTCGGCAGGCGCCGTCAAGGGCGCTGGCCTGCATCGGCGCGCGCGATGGGTCCGGCTGCCCCGTCATCGTCCCTCGCGGTCGTCGCATGCGGCCGCCCGGATCCTGAGCGCCCGGGGAACAGCCGACAGCATCGCGACCGCCAGCATGCCGACCAGGGCGACCTGCTGCGCGAGGACCGGCCACGGCGAGATGAGTACGCCGTGCACGGCCGCTGCAAGGCCGAGGCCCAGGCACGTCTTGACGACCACTTTCTGCCACCGCATGCGAGCCAGCCCTGCCGACGAGACGGCCTGCGCGAAGGCCACTGCGAGGCCCGCGGCCAGCCACGCCCACCATGGACCGGCGGGGTGTGCCAGGGCCAGCCAGGCGCTGGCGGCCAGGAAGATCGGGTACGTCGTGAAGCAGCCGATGCACAGGCGCCAGCCCGCGACGTTGTAGGTGTCCTGCTGGTACCGCAGCCCGGCGGGATGGTGGGCCAGCCACCCTGCCGGCGGCCCGCGGGGCAGGCGCACGCGCAGCCAGGACGGCAAACGCGCCGCGAGGGGGAACAGCAGGGGTGCGGCGCCCAGGGCAGGGTCGACGCCCCCCATGTCGGCGCACGCGGGATCGCCGCAGCAGTCGCCGCCGGCGCCAGAACCGCCAACGCTGGCCGGGGCGCCTGCGGATGTGGCGGCCAGGACCACGGTGTCGTTGCCCTCGCAGCACTGCATGCACAACCCGGCGCACGCGCAAGGCGGGCACGCAAAGAGGCAGTCGCAGGGGTGGCAGCAGCCGCAACAGCTTCCGCACACCGCCAGCAACGCGATGCCGCCAAGCACGTAGGCGGTGATCCAGCCGGTGGTCATCGGGACCGAGGCGACTAGGGCCACGAACAGGATCAGGCGCAGCACTCGTGCGGACCCTGCCATCCGTCGAAGAAATTCGGTGCTGCCTAAAAGTTGAGCGTCCCCGTGTTCGGGGCGTGCCGTAGGCCCGGGCGCAGCTTGCCTGGCGCACGACGAAATGAGCGGTGGGGACCGGGGGAAGGAGGACTGTGGAAGGAGGACGGTGCCGGCCGTGGGGCCGGCGTGCGGCCAGCATCGGCGCGGCGCGAACGGCCCTAGACCTCGTCAAACAGGGCGGCGTCGAAGGTGGCCATCTTCTCTTCCCAGTTGTCGGGGTAGAGGTAGCGCATGGCCATCGCGACGCTGCTCAGCAGCGAGTTGCCGTCCTGCGGCGTGAAGCAGTAGCCGACGACGCGCTTGCCGCCCTCCAGCACCTTGAGGGTGTTGCGGGCGAGGACGGTCTGGTTGAGGATGCGACCCATGTAGCCGTGGTCGCGGCCGAAGGCGAAGACCGTGCTACCGGACTTCTTGTACGTCGTGCTGAGGCCAGGGTGGCTGGCGAAGTGCTCCAGGATCTCCTCTTCGCTGGTGGGTTGCTTGACGCGCATGTCGAAGTACAGCGTGTGCATGTACTGCGTCGGGACCTTCATGGCGCTACTGAACAGCTTGAGGTCAAGGCCCTGGGTCTGGTACAGGTGC
>JBFJYU010000391.1:0-2298 GCA_041622435.1 Thermoplasmatota archaeon
GGCTGGCGAGGCGACCGGATGCCCGATCCTCCCCGCGCTGCCCGCCGCCGTCGAGCTCAAGGTCGTCGAGATCACCGAGGGCGGCGACCACGCCGCCGTGCTGTGCGAGGTCGTCGGAGCCGTCGTGCACGACGACGAGGCTAAGGCGCTGAGTCACGCCAAGGCCGGGTTGCATTACGCGGGGTAAGTCTCCCCCAACGTGGCATTCGGGCGGGATCGGCCCGCCAGAAGGTCCAGGGGGCGCGTGGTGGAGCAAGGTTGTGCCTTTCTCGCCGCGCGGTTCTTCTAGGGCCGGCCCCTGCAACGATTAACTTCGTTGTTGGTGGTAATATGACACAGAAACCTCAGATCCTAGCTGTTCTGCCTCTTCTGCTGCTGCCCTTGGTGGGCGCAGACGTTGAGTCTAATGGTGTCGAAACGGCTTTTACTTCATCCGTCGCCAGGCCCTACGACTCATTCGGCCACGCCGTGGCCGTTGGTGAAAATCTCGTTGTGGTAGGCGCCTACCGGAGCGATTTTTGGCTTCCTGACCCCTACCGGGGCGGCCAGTCGGCAGGCGCGGCGTACGTTTATTCGCAGAGCCAGGAGGGCGATTGGACTGAAACCATGCTCATCGGCGAGGGCGTATCCCATCGTGCCCGCTTCGGTGAATCGGTCGCCATCAGCGGCGACAAGCTGCTCATCGGCGCTCCCGGCGATAGCGCCGATGCACAGAACGCAGGAAGCGCATACCTGTACGAACCCGACGGGTCTGGCGGTTGGGACGAAACGAAGATTACGCCGAGCGACCCTGAAGAGGGGGCCCAGTTTGGCAGTTCGGTCAGCATCAGCGGCGATGAGCTGTTCATCGGAACCCGCGGGCGGGCGTTCAACCCCGACCAAATCGGCAGTGCCTACCACTTCGCGCCGGACGGCGCTGGTGGCTGGGCGGAAACCAAGTTCACGGCCAGCGATGCGACGCCTGGAGATGCGTTTGGGTGGTCGGTGGCGATCAGTGGTAGCAACCTGCTCGTGGGGGCCTATTCGGACGCTCACGCTGGCCGCAACTCGGGTAGCGCCTACCATTACGGACCCGACGGCGCCGGCGGCTGGGACGAAACGAAGTTGGTTGCTAGCGATGCGGCTTCGGGTGATTTCTTCGGCCTCACGGTTGCGGCGTTCGAGTCAAGCCTGCTCATTGGTGCCTACGGCAACGACGACCAAGGCAGCCAGTCCGGCAGCGCATATCTTTACGAGCCAGATGGCACGGGTGGCTGGGAAGAGACCAAGTTCACGGCGAGCGACGCGGACGAGGGGGACCGATTTGGCCTAACGGTCGCCATCGACGACCAGACGGTCATCGTTGGCGCCGACGGGGACGGCGACGCAGGGAGCGCTTACCACTACGCGCCCCGTCCCGGCGGCGGCTGGTTTGAGCACAAGATCACGGCCGGCGATGGGAATCGGGATGACCTGTTCGGACGCGCCGTCGGCATCTCCCCAGATTTTGCCGTGATTGGCGCGCCCAGGAGTGACGACGCGGCCCTCAATGCTGGCAAGGCGTACCTGCGCGCGCTGGACAGCGACGGCGACGACCTGCTCAACGCCGACGAGCGGGAACTGGGTACTGACCCACACAACCCCGACACGGACGGGGACGGCCTCGATGATGGCGACGAGCTGGTGGAAGGCTGTGACCCGCTGGACCCCGACACCGACGGCGATTTGCACCGTGATGGGTCGGAAGTGGAGAGCGGCACGGACTGCGACAACCCGACATCGTTCCCGGTCCCGCCGCGCGTCATCGCCGACGCCGCCGACGGCATCGCCCTGCCGGTGACGGACGACCAAGAACCCATCTTCTAACGGCGGCAGCAGGCTCCCGTAGGTTGCCGCGACCGCACGACGACGAGGCTAATGCGCTGAGTCACGCCAATGCCGGGTTGCATTACGCGGGGTAGGGTCGCTTCGACATCCCCAAGGCCCCGCCGCGACTGGCGCGCCCGTGGATCCGAAGGATAAGGTCGCCGTCGTGACGGGTGCCAGCAAGGGCATCGGCGAGGCTGTGGCGCTCGCGTTGGCCGCCCGCGGCGCGCGGCTGCTTCTGGTGGCGCGGAGCCAGGACCTGTTGGACGCGGTCGCCGACCGGTGCCGCGCTGCGGGCAGCCCCAAGGTGGTCGTTCTGGTGGCGGACCTCGCCACGTACGACGGTCTCGACGCCGTGGTGATGACGGCCGTGTCGCAATTCGACGGCTTTGATATCCTCGTCAACAACGCGGGCAGCGGCCGCGTGGCGGCGATCCAAGATGTCTCCGACGA
>JBFJYU010000392.1:0-2296 GCA_041622435.1 Thermoplasmatota archaeon
GCGCACGACCATCAGGGCGCTCTCCACCACCGCGAGCGAGGCGAGCACGTCGCCCCGGAAGTCCTCGAAGCCCGGCGTATCCACCAGGTTGAACTTGGTCTTCTCGTGCTCACAGGCTCCGAGGGCGGCGTAGATGCTGGTCTTCCGTTCGATCTCGTTGACGTGGTAGTCGAGGTTGCTGGTCCCCTCGTCCACACTGCCCATCCGGGAGATCGCCCCGGTTCGAAACAGGATCGCCTCGGCCAAGGTGGTCTTGCCCGCCGCCTGGTGCGCGATCAGAGCGAGGTTCCGAATGTCTTTCGGGGCATAGGATTTCACGGGCCCGATTCCTCCGGGAGTCTGGTTGGTGGCGGCCGCGGCGTTCCGCTGCCGGGACAGGGACCGGCGAGGCGGGCCGGGGGACCCGCGGGGAGACGCGCGGCGCTGCGTTCTGGGTCCAAAGATCCGGCGGGGATCTCCAAAGGCCCGTAACTCTACCATCGGCCCCCGGATCGTGCAACGCGGGCTACGCGGCCGCAGGGGCTTCCGCGGCTGGCAGCAAAGGATGCGCCGGCCGCTGGTGCGGCGCAAGCGATCCGATCACGGCGGGGCTTTCGCTGGGGGCTCGGAGACCCGTGTTTTCCGCGGGCGGCGCCTCCTCGTTGCTCGAGGACTGAGCCATTCAGGCTGCGCCTGCCGCTGTCGAGGGCGTTTGGGGGTCGCTGTTTGGGAAAAGGGGGCGCCTTCGTGAGGACAAATCGGCGACGCCCCTTAACGCAAGCACTAATGTTAACATGTTCAAACCGCGAAGCCCGCGCTAGTCTCGCGACTGGTATTGAATCGAGCCAAAAACGGGTGTCCTCTGCGCCGCCGGCCAGCGCTCCGCGAAGCCCGGGCACAACCAGGGGCCCGTGATTGAACCACCAAGCACGGCTGCGTTACCTCCAGGCCCCTGTTGGCCGGCCCCGACGCGCGGCGGGGGCCGGTCACGCCCGGACGAGGCCGGGCACGGGACCCATGTCACCGAAGCGGGCCGTGATGCCCAACTCAGCCAGCGCGGGGCCGGCGATCTTCTGTGCTGCCCGATCGGTGACGGCGTCCCCGTTGACCAGGGTCACGATGCCGTCCCGGGCAACCTCAAAGGCCGGGGCGGCGCCCTCGGGGTCAGCCGGCTGGATAGCCCCGCCGACGTAGGCGAAGGCGCAGGTGGGCACATCGACGCTGAACTCCCAGTCGCCGACCTGGAAGGGGTAGCCGCGGGGCCCAAACTCGAAGCGGGGCCAGAAGAACGGCTCGGCGTCAGCGACGCTGCGCTCCAGCAGCCCAGCGGGGTCGCCCCGCGCCTGGATCACGGCGTCGGATCGCTTCTCCACGGGACCCTGCCAGCTTCGTTCGACGGCCGCGTGAGAGCCGGCCCACTCGTCGGCAAGCGCCCGCAGGTCGGCGTCCAGTTCCGTGGCACCGGTTGTTCCCCGAACCTGGACCGTCACGAGGGTCTTGTTGCCGTCTGGGTCCAACTCCCAGAACGGCGCCGCGGCGCCCGCCAGCCAAACGACGCCTCGCAACGCCGCGTGCCCGCCGACCTCCTCCAAAATCGCGTGGTCAAGGATGAACTCGTCGGCTCCCGGCGGCTCCGGCCGCAAGTCGTCGCGCGCCATGCACGCGTCGTACAAGCCGGGCTCCCGCCAGCGGTATTCCGTGTATTTTTCGAGCGAAACGTACCACAAACCCCCTCCGACGAGCGCCGCCACGACGCCCGCCACCAACCAACCACGCATGGGCGGCCATCAGGGGCGATCTAGAAGAAGGGGGCGAGTGCGCCTCGGGGCTCCGGCGGCGGGATTTCCCGACCCCGACTGGACTGGGACGGCCGGGGGCGTGTGGGCGTGCCTGCGACGGCAGCGCCGCATCGACCACCTACCGGGACTTGACGAAGATCAGGATGCCCCACACAGCGGCCCAGATCCAGCCGAGGCCAAACAGGAACGTGGCAAGCAGTTGCAAGGCGCCGATGATCATGGTGTCCTTGTGCTTCTCAACGATGCCGACGATCAGGATGCCCAGGCCGCCCAGCAGGATGCCGAGGATGATGGCCAGCAAGCCGCCGGGGGAGCGCTGGAACGTGGGGATGTCAAACAGGCCCATGGTGACGCAGCGGGCGCCCTCCGCTGAAGCTGCGACGATGCGATTTTCGGCGGGCCGCCTTGCGCAATCCCGCCGAAGGGATCGCCGAGCGACACCTGGCTCCCGCCGCGCACCGCCGGGGCCGCCCCCCGCCCCACGCCCCCCGAGGCACCGCCAGGGTTGCCCTTATGAC
>JBFJYU010000393.1:0-2289 GCA_041622435.1 Thermoplasmatota archaeon
CGGTGGAGGCGTCGCGGCGACCCACGATGCTGTCCATTTCGAGGTTGCTGGAGACTTGTTCGGTGGCTTCACTGCCGGTGCGCTGGCTGCGCTCCTGCAGTTTGCCACTCATGTCAATCAGAACGCCAGCCGCGATCGCCGCCACCAGTACGGTAGCGATGAACACAATCATCGTTCCAATACCCACCTGGGCGCGGTTGTCCATTTTCCGTCGGTTGTTGTTGGTGCCCATCAGTTTCACCAAGTCCAGCCTAGCGTCGGTCGAACAAAAGGTCGCCAGGAAAGTGGGAATGCCTGCTCGGTGCGACGGCCCCGTCTGAGGCAACTCCCGAAAACGGCCGTCGCCCGCCAGTTTGGCGCTGTCAGCCGCGGGGCTTGGTGGCGGCCCACAGCGCTATTGACGCCGTGGACCGCCGGGCCTGTCGATGGGTCTCCAACAGGAGAGGGAGGGGGGTCGCGGCGCCGGAAGGACAAGGCAGGCGACCCCCGCTGAGATTTGGATCGGTGGCGCGAAGCAATAAGGCCCGAGTGGACGGGCGCGGGGGTGTCACGCACCGCGCGCCGGGTCGGCCTGGGCCGACGACCATGGTGGGCCGCTTTGGGCCGCGGGGGGTGTTTGTTGCCGTTTCGAGCCTCGTGGCGGGGCGGGAAAAGGGCGGCGGCAGGGCTCGCAAGCCCCGGGGGTGTCTGCGGATGTTTAGAGGGGCCCCGGCTCAAGCGGCCAAAATCAGGGGAAGGGCCGGCAAGGCCGGCTGGAAAGGGTGGGTCGGGGGCGCGGCCAAGCTGGGACCTGGCCGTACCCGCGTGAATAGCCCGGCGGGCCGTGGTGTGCGGGGGGTGGCACCGGAGGGCTTCGCCCTTCAGGAAGCGCGGCGTCGATCCGGATGCCCGGTTGCCCAACGGCACCGTGGCGCTCCTGCCGGTCGCCCGCCGCGTGCGTTGTACCTGTAGCAGCCGCTAGCCGCCTCGCGCACGCCCGCGCGCGCGTGCGCGCGACCGCGCGCACACAGGCGCGTTCACTAGTCGGGCGGTGCCTGGCGCGTGGCTACTGGCCTTGGCGCGTCGGCGACACAGCGTGGCAGCCCGCGGGCTCTCGCTTGGAGGGCCGGTCAGGGCATGCTCAAAGCTGCCGCTGGGCACTGCTTGAGCACTGCCACAGGATTGGAGACCGTTCAGGACCCGTAGCGCCCGGGAGCCTGAGGCTGCTCGGGCGGTTGTTCTTTTGGAAGGGACGCCTGGAAGTACTGATCCAGCGCCTTCGATACGGTGTCACTGATGGACTGCTTGGAGAGCAGACGGTGTCTGTGAAGCTTGAGGTGCAAATGGAGTGGAATGTGAAACTTGCACTCCTTCAGGTCGTCGAGCGAGTCGGCCCCTGCGAAATCATCGGTCATTTCCGTCCCCTTCATCGCCGGACGAGCCGGGATGACAGGAACTTGGCCCGCACCGCTAAAGGTACCACCCGCGCGGGTGGGTCGGCACTGCCACCCCCAGGGCTGAAAGGCACTTTATCCCCGAACCGACCCGCCGCCAAGTTCCGCTGGGCGGCGAGCCCGGCAGCCGGCGCGCCATCCAGCCAGGTGGCCCCGTGCCCCGGCAGACGGCGCAGGCGTGCAGCCAGAGCGCCGTGTGGCCGCGCGCCCGCGAGGCCGTGAGGGCACGCGCCCGTGCTCGCCGTTGGCCCCGTCGAGCGACCGGCTCCGCGACGCCCGGCCGCCGTTCGGGGCCTGGCCGCGGCGCCTCACAGGGTCGCCCGGATGATACGCCGTGCAGCGACGGATGGGCTCCGGGGGCACCTGCTGCATGGCGCCAGCCCCCAGTCGCAATCAGGGGGCCTCACCCCCCCGGGGGACTCGCACTTGAATGTTTGGGCTCCCGGTTATGTAGGGTGAAGAGACCGAGAATTGGTTTGTCCCCGGGTGGATCGGACCTCCTCCGCCCCACCGGGAACAGACGCTCCAGGTGACGAACATGATGACGCACGAAGAACTGATGGGAATCAAGAAGCCCGACATGAACGAGCTCAAGGAAGTGAAGGTGAAGCTGCCCGTCCGCCAACTCTTGAAGCTCCACTACCTAAAACTGACGTCCAGCCGCACGTTCAGCGAAGTCGTTACCGAAGCCCTGCGCGACTACTTCGAGCAATTCGAAGGCGGCGGCAACGGCAACGGCGGTCAGTAAGCCCTCCCGATCAACCAACTCCGCAAGCCACCGGGGCCGCCGCCAGGCGGCCCCACCCTCTCCACGGCTGCTTGCGCCTCGTCTGCCACCTCGCCCGCCGCCCACGGC
>JBFJYU010000394.1:0-2286 GCA_041622435.1 Thermoplasmatota archaeon
AGCCCCCGACGCAGGCCTTGATGCCGACACCGATGTCAGCGACAGCGCGGCCCCGGCCAACGACGCCGAGGCCGGCGACGACCGCTCCAGCTAGCTCGATCGCCGGATCCGAGTACCGCTAGAGCGGTTCCCGAGGGCCTCTACGAACCTGCGAGGTGGCCGACGGCCGCCTTGAAGGCTGCCGCGTCGGCTCCGACGGCAGACGCCATGGCCTGCAACGCGTCGCCCTCCAGGTCGCCCGTGCTGATGCGGGCCTGCAACTGGAGCGCGGCCTGCCAGTGGCTGCCCGCCAGATCCACCCGGCGCACGCGCACGCGGCCCGTGGCGGGGTCGCGCAGGTCGTCGAAGCGTAGCACGCGGGTCGCGCCCGCCTCCATGCTGATGATGCCGTTGCCGTCGCCGCCGGCCAGGAAATCGACGGCCCCAACGCCGAGCGTGCGAGTGTATTGGACATCGAACGCGGTCGGGTCGGCGCAGCGCAGTTCGTACCCGATGATCTTGGTGACGAAGCCGACCTTGACGCCGCGGGCCTTGAGGCGTGCGTCAACCACGTCGCGCACGGCGCGGCCAAGGTCGATTTCGGACATGCGGGGGTTGCCGTGCTCGTCCAGCTCCAGCTTGGCGATTTCCGCCAAATCGGCCTTGTGAAGCCGGTCGAGGATGCCCTCGCCGAGCACGACGAGGCCCCAGTCTTGTCCCTCGGCGCCGCGCTTGGCCAGCGCCGCCTCAACGTAGTCGGCGATCTGGGTAAGGCTGACGCCGTCGTCGAACTCCTCGGGCAGGACGACTAGGTCTGCGCCGCTGCCGACGGCCATGCTCAGCGCGAGGTGTCCGGCGCTGCGGCCCATCGCCGTCACCAGGTACCAGCGGCCGGTCGTCTGCGCGTCCACGCGGAGGTTTCGACACAGTTGGGCGCCAAGGTTCTTGGCCGTCTCGAAACCGAATGTCGGGGCGTCTCCCGGCAGCGGCAAATCATTGTCGATGGTTTTTGGAACGTGGGCCACGCGGATGCCGCCGCCAGCCGCATCGGCGATGGCGGCAGCGGCGGTCGCCGTGTCGTCGCCGCCGATGGTCACCAGCGCGTCCAGGCCCAAGGCCCGCACGGACTCGACGGCGGCGGCCATGTCATCCGGGTTCTTTTTCGGATTCGCGCGGCTGGTGCGCAGGATGCTCCCGCCGCGGGTCTCGATGCCGGCCACGTCCCCGGCGCCAAGCGGCGTGCACACGCCGAGGTCGCCCGAGATCAGGTTCGCATAGCCTTGCCGAATGCCCACGACTTCCCAGCCGCGGGCCTTGGCGGCAAGTGTCACGGCGTTGATGACGCCGTTGAATCCGGGCGCGGGGCCGCCTCCAGTGAGGACGCCGATCTTCATGGTTCGCGGCCAGCCCTGCTCCGCTGAAAAAGGGGACCGGCGCACGTGCCAAGGCTCAAGCCCCCCGCGCCCGCTGCCCCACCATGGAGCCCGTCGCGGCCCTCGAGGCCGCCAAGCGGCACGCCAGCGCCATCGCCTTCACCCCCGACGGCACCTCCCTGGTGACCGGCGGCATGGAGGGAACGCTGCGCATCTGGAGCGTTGGCGACTGGAGCCTTGAGCACGACCTAAAGGGGCACACGGGCTCGGTGAACGGCATCCATTGGCAGGGCGATTGGATGGCCACCGCCGGGTCGGACAAGACGGTTCGATGGTGGCGGGATTGGAAGGCGGACGACGCATGGCGGGGTTTTGTCGGCATCGCCTGCCACGACGGAGCCATCGCCATGCGCAAGGAGCGCAGCGCAGAAATCGAGATTCACCTGGGCCACAAGGCCCACAAGATCAAGACCGGCCACGCCCGCGTGATGGGCCTCGCCGCCGTGCCCGGCGGGTGGGCGGTCTCCGGTCTTGGCCCCGACGTTGAAATTCGCGACATTGACGGGGAATTAATGCACACGCTTCCCGGCCACGACCCCTGCCCGGCGTCCGTCGCCGGGTCGGAACCGATTGTGACGACCGATGGAAAAGGGCGCGTGAGATTGTGGAGCCGGGGAAAAGAAAAAGCCGGATTCTCCGTCCACCCCGGGTATTGCTGGGCGGCGGCCAGCCCCGACGGGAAAAAAGTCGCCACAGGCAGCGAGAATCAGGTTGCGATTTGGACGCCGGAGGGTCAATTGATTGATTCGTTTGAGCCCGGATTGAAGGGCGTGTACGGGGTTTGCTTTTCGCCCGACGGGCGGTGGCTTGTCAATGCGGCCGCCGACGGGAAAGTACGCGCCTTTGAGGTCAGCCGGGCAGGGTGAAGCACGAT
>JBFJYU010000395.1:0-2260 GCA_041622435.1 Thermoplasmatota archaeon
GCCCGCCTGTGCATTGGTTGCTTCACGACGTATCCGGTTTTCCTGGCGGCGAGTGCGTGGCTTGCCCTGGCGCCCCCGGGCGGCGCGTGGTCGGTTTGGCTCCTCGGCGGCCTCGGCCTGGCCGCGTCGCAAGGCGTCTCCGCCGCGGGCCTCGCTCGCCTGCGCTGGCACAAAGCCGCGGTCAAGACCAGCCTCGGGTTGGGCTTGGCCGCCGCCGTGCACGGCGTACTCATCTCGCCCTGGCCGTTGTGGGGCCAACAGGCGGCCCTGCTGGGCATGCTGGTCCTCGCCGGCGCCTCGGCCATCCCCCGCGCGCGGCGCTTGCGCCGGGCCGGATGCGACACTTGCGGCCACGCGCCTGAGGGCCGCGGTGGCGACTGATGGCCGTGCCCACCTGCCCCTTCGGTTGGGCCGCGTCCAAACATGTTCGACACGGATAAGCTCCAGGCCGCGTTTGGCTCGCTGTGAATCCCATCTGGCTGGTCCTCGCCCTTGCCGTTGGCATGGCCGCCCCCGTCGCGCTGCATTGGCGGAGCTGGAGCCGGGGCCGCCGCGTCGCGGCCGTCGCGCTCAGCGTCGCCGCGTATCCCATGGCATTGGGGCGCTTGCTCGCGGTGTTCAACAACGCCGTCAAGTCTGGTCCGCCGCTGCTGGAGCAACACGTCACCCCACTCCTGGCGGCGGCGGCCGTGGTGGCCCTTGCCTTGCCGGTCGCCGTCGGCCTCGTTCGCTGGAGCCCTGCCGCGTCGCTCCTGTTGGCCGTGCCGCCCGTCGTGGCCGCACTCGTCTGGCAATCGTACCCGGAGGCGGCGTCGTACCTCCGCACCGAGGCTCGGCCGACGCTCGCGTCGGTCGCCGTCCTGCTCGGGGCGCTCGCCGTGCCCTGGGCGCTCCCGGCCGCCTGGCCACGGCAAACCCGGCTGCCCCAACTCGCCCAACTGGGCGTCGTCGCGCTGGCGGCCCTGCCGCTGGTCGTTCCCGGGCCGGGTTACGCCATGGATGGTCTATGGAGCACGCCGCGAACGGCCACCCACACGATCAGCATCGAGGTCACCCCAGAGGGCTCCGAGGCCTATGCCTTCGGCCTGGCCCTGCCCTGGCCAGAGGACAGCCCGTGGGCGGCGTTCGACCTCGCCGATCTCGCCGACCGCGACGCGTTCACGGAAGCGACGAACGGCACCCTTTCCGCCGGCCACGGGCACTTCTACCGGTTCGACGGCCAAGGCCCGGCGACGCTCCGGCTCAGCATCACGTTCTACGGATCGCTCGCGATGCAGGAATCCCGCCTGGAGGTCGCAGAACTGGCCGTCGAACCGATCAGCGGCGAGGCGGTCGAAGTCGTGGTCCGGGAGGATTCGCGTTCCCCATACTGCCGCTTCCAGGTCTCGTGGGCCGGCCGCGTCGGCCCCGACGCCCGGCTGATGCGCCAGGACGGCGAGGGCGAATGTTCGTGACGCCAGCGGCGGCCGGGTTGCAAATCCTGAAGCGCAACGCGTCGATGGACGCGCATGCTTCGCCTCGTCGTGGCACTGCTCGTGGCCAGCGGCTCCCTTGTCGGCTGCACGGCGCCCCCCGCCATCACGGAAATCACGTTCAGCGCCACCGATTACGCGTTCGAGGGCCCGGCTGAGGTACCGGCCGGCTGGATTCGCATCGTCCTCGCCAATGACGGCCAGGACCTGCATCATATCACCCTGGTCCGGCTCGGCGAGGGCAACCAAGCGGCCGATTTGCAGGCGTACCTGTTGGCCGAGCGCCACTTGCCGCCCTGGGCCCAGCAGGCAGGTGGCCCGAACGCCTTCGACCCTGGCCGCGCGGGCTCGGCGACCGTGCTCCTGCAAGAGGGTCACTACGCGCTTGTGTGCTTCATTCCCGACCGCAACGGCGTGCCCCACTTCGCCCTGGGAATGGTCGCCGACCTGGAGGTCCTGCCCCGCGCGCGCCAGCCCTCTGCACCCGACCACGACGCGTCGTTTGTCTTGCGCGATTTCTCGTTCGACGTGCCCGACCTCGGCGCTGGCGAGCAACAGTTTCGCGTGACCAACCGGGGGTCGCAGGCGCACGAGTTGACGCTCGTTGAACTCCACGGGGCGGGCACGATCCCGGAGCTGATCGCCTCGTTCAGTCCCAACGCCACGGGGCCGCCGCCGGCGTCGTTCGTCGGCGGTGTCACCGGAATGGAGGCTGACGAGGTGAACTATTTCGTCGCGAACCTCAAAGCAGGCCGCTACGGCCTCATCTGTTTCGTTGAGGACCCGGA
>JBFJYU010000396.1:0-2246 GCA_041622435.1 Thermoplasmatota archaeon
CCTGTTTAATTGTCTGCGTTCCGAAATGAAATCGGTGCAGGCGACTGGCCGACCTTCGGCGCGTTTGTTGGCGGGGCGGTTCGCGAAGCGCTGCCCCCGTCCGGTTACGTCGGGCTTCGCCGCCCCAGGGCCGGGCAGACGAACCTGCCGCGCAGACGGGTTTCCGGCCGTGGCCTTGCGCCGCCTGGGCGTAGCGCCGCGGGCGGCTTGGTGCCTGTGGCCCTGCGGCTTTCTTTACGGGTAGGTGCTAAACCCGACGTATTTGGGCCCCACGCCGCAGCCGGCCTGGAAGGCGTAGAATGCGTCGTGGTAGTAGTACCGGTACCCGGCGTCGCAGTGCGCGTCGCCGGCGCTCACCTGGTATTCACAACTGGTGTAGCCGGGTCGGTTTTCGCACCCCGCGGCGCCTGTGGGGGCCAGCATGACGGCGGCGCTGAGCAGGGCTGCGACAAGGATGAATGCTAGAGGCTTCATGGTTTCACGCTGGGCGGCATCCGCCCAACCGGGCCAAGGTGCGTGCAACTTAATCCATGGGGATTCGGAGCCGTTTGGGTGCACGGCCATCACACCGTGGGACGCGCGCGACGCGGGGGCAGTGGCCGGGCTTCGCGCCTAGGCCAGGAATTCGACTGCCTTCTCCGGCAGGCCTTCGCCCTGGGCCAGGCCCTTCACTTTGCCGTCGGCGCCGATGACGGCGAGACCCGCCTGCTCATCGGTTTCGTCGAAGCCAAAGGCCTGGGTGGTCGCTGCGTCCCAGTCCGGGCAGATCACGATGTAGTCCTCAGGCATGTAGCCGTCTTGCAGGCGGCTGGCGATCTTCTCGTAGTTCTGCTTGATCGTCGCCATGGCGACCTTCTTCCATAGGCCGCCCATCTTGCGTAGATCGATCACGTTGCCCACGACCACCTCGTCGGCCGACGGGTGGGCGGCGCGCACGGCCTTTCCGACATCCTTGGCGGCACTGGCCGTGCGTTGGCCGTGGAAGATGAGGACGGCTTGCTTGCCGGCTAGGGTCGCGGGGCTGATTTCGCGCTCGCTGACCGCGGCGGTGATGGTGAAGTCGGGAGCGGCGTCGCCGGGTTGGGGCATGCGTGGCGACGCGAGATTGGGGGGATAGGGGTTTCGTCGCGATGTCACGGCCAGGGCGCAGGGACCCGCTGCAGGCGCGGGACGGCCGGGGGGCGGCGGGGAACGGCCGGCGAAGCAGCCCCCAGGTCACTGAGGCACTGGAATAGGAATGGTCGGAGGGGAATATCCGGATCCGGCACCCTCATCCCATCCCGATCAATTTCCTCGTCACCCCACAAGATGACGTCCAAGTCCAGCGTCCGCGCGGCGTATTTGTCCTCGGTGCGCATGCGGCCCTGGGTGGCTTCGACGCCGCGCAGGGTCTCGAATTGGAATTGAACCGGGTCGGTGTCGTCGGGGACGTCGAGAACGATCACGCCGTTCCAGTACTTGTCCTGCTCGGGGCGCCCGATGGGTTCGGTCTCGTAGAATGGGCTTGAGTCGACGATGCGGTGGAACTTGTTGAGTCGATCGAGGCCTTCGCGGATGTTGCGCTCCGGGTCGATGTTGCTACCGACGGCCACAAAGACCCGGACCACCGGTTCACCGCCGGCGGTGAATCTGCACGGCGACGCTTTCGCTGAAGCGCAGCGCCCCCGGCTTATCGACGGTCACGTCAACGGCCTGCACCTTGGGGTTTTCCATGCACAGGTCGGCGATGTGCTGGGCGAGCGCTTCGAGCAGCCCGTGGGGTCGGTTTTCGGCCAGCCGGACGAGGCGGTCGCGCAATTCCTTGTAATCCACGGTGTCGGCGAGATCGTCGCTTTGGGCCGCCGGCCGCGTGTCGGCGTACAGCACGATGTTCACCAGAACGTCCTGCCGGTGGTCTTGCTCCCACTCAGCGACACCGATAACAGTGCGCAGCCGGAGGTTGCGGACGTAGATGCGATCCGGGGCCATGGCTTGACCTTCGCTCATCGCGGCACCAGCCCAGGTGTCGGCGGCCCGGTACATAAAGGACCTGTCCTGTGACGAAGGGGTTGACGAGGTGGCCAACGACGAGCCCGGCACCCCGGGTGCCGTCGGATGGCTGCCGCCCGCAAGCCCGGCGTGGCCTGAACTCTGTGACTGCCCAGCAAGCCCATCCGCACCAGCGACCGATCCAGGGAGGCGCGCCATTTCCCGTCATCACCGTCTCGCCTGCCGACGACACAAGTCCAGCGCCGTGGGCGCCACCC
>JBFJYU010000397.1:0-2220 GCA_041622435.1 Thermoplasmatota archaeon
CTGATCTGGGGCGCCGACCTGCCCAGTTTGCAGGCGATTCCCAATCCGCAGGGTGCCCTGCCCATGACGCTGACGCCCCGCGGCAAGCTGGTGCTGGCCAAGGCCTACGTGACCGGAAAGGTCGTTGACCCCTGGGTGCTCAAGCCGGCGCTCGATGTCGCCGACCCCGAACCGTCGGACGTCACCGTGGCTCCCGAGTACGCGGAGGTCAAGGAGACCATCGATGCCCTGCGCCGCGCGGTGCAGAAGGAAGGCGTCGAACTCGATGTCAAGATGGTCGAGGTCGAGGTGCAGGAGGAGGACACCGGCCACGCCGTCGTCGAGGAGAGGTCCACGGAGATGAGCAAGGAGGAAATCCTCGCCATGGCCAAGGAAACCCCCGAGGCGGAGAAGGCGTGGGTGTTGGCCGCTGACTGCATCGTGTGCAACGGCTGTGAGGCCGCGTGCCCCACCGCCGCCGCGATCGTCACCGACATCGCCCGCGTGGACCGCGACCTGTGCATCGCCGACGGCGCCTGCTTCGACGCGTGCCCCACCGGCGCCATCAGGCCCGGGGCCGAGGACGCCGCGACAACGGCGGGCTGGCCCGAGGGCAGCCGGCTGGCTGGCAAGGTCGGCACGTAGCCCTGGATCGGGACCGGCGCCTGGCGGGAGACACACCTGCTTCATAGGGGCCTCGCACTTGCGGGGCTCCTATGGCGCAGGACCAGGACGGCGATTTACGCGCCGACCCCTCACCGCCGGTGGTCGCTGCCGACTCATCCGAGCCCGGCCATGCGCTCCGCCTGCGCCGCCTCGTCCCGGCCGCCGTCGCCGTCAGTGTCCTATCCATCGTGGCGCTCATGGTCTGGTACCAGGGTCGCCGCGATGTGGATATCCTCGCCAGCCTCAAGGAACTGGATCTGGCGATTCTTCCGCTGGCTCTCGGGCTCCACATCCTGGCTCACGTGATTTGGGCGACGCGGCTGTGGCTGTTGGCCGGCGGCCTCGGCGCGCCCCTGTCTTGGCCGCGCGCCCTGGTGCTCGTGTTGGCGGGCCAGTTCGGGGCTGCCGTGACGCCGGGTCGTTTCGGGGCGGAGGCGCTGCGCATCACGTTGCTGGTTCGCGGCGGGTCGTCGGGCCCGGTCGCGGGGCGCGTGGTGGTGGCTGATCGGGCCACGGACACGCTGTTCTTCGTGACGCTGGGTGGCATTGCGGCCGCGTCGCTGCCGCTCTTGTTTGGCGAAGACGCGGTCGTCCTGCGGGGGCTCGCCTTCGTTGCGGTGGCTGGGCTTTCCCTGTTCATCGCGCTCATCGTTCTGATGCTGGTGCGGCCGCAACTGGCCAGCCGCATGGTTCACGGCGTTGCCCGCGGGGGGGCCCGGATCGTCCGGCGCCCGGAGCCCAAGATCGCCGCCAAGGTCGAGGCGTTTCTGGTGTCGGTGCGGGAGGGCTTGTCGGAACTTGCGCGCCGCAGCCCGTGGCGCCTAGGGGCGGCCGCCGGGCTGAGTTTCGCTCTTTGGACATCGGAGTTTTCCATTCTCTGGATCGTGCTCGGCGGCTTCGGCCATGAGGTGCCGTTTCAGATGGTCTTCATCGCGGGCGTGCTGTTGACCATGCTGGCCGCGGTGCCCGTGAGTCCAGGCGGCAGCGGCGTCGCCGAGTTCGCGGCGCTGGTGCTGCTGACACCTTTGGCGCCGGGCCTGACGCCGGCGTTCGTTCTGGTGTGGCGGGCGATGACGTACTACTACGATCTGCTGGTCGGCGGCATCGTCGCCGCCGCTGTGCTGCCACGGGCGGGTCCTCGCATCGCGCCGGGCACCGAGGCGTGATGGCGGGGCCTGCACTGGTTCGCGGCACCGGCTGCCATCCCCCGCGCCCGCCATCGGGCTCGGTTCCCCCCGCTACCGATCTGGGTCGATTGCGCACCGGTCTTCGCGCAAAGGTCATGAAAGCGCCCGGCTCTGGGCGTTCCATGGGGCAGCGCATCCTTGCCGCGGCACTCGCTTTCTTGGTGTTGCCAGGCATGGCCGGCTGCCTCGGGGACCTGGTGCCCGCGACCCAGTCGGTTGGCCCGTTTGCGGAGCCCAGTGGCCCGACCGTTGAAGTGTCCATGGCGTGGACGCCGCACACGCCCCGCGTCGGCGAAACGGTGCGCTTTGAGCCCACGGTCCGTTCCACCGAGCCCGGCGATCGCGTTCTGGACATCCTTTGGCGCGTCGAAGGCCAGGTGCTGGCTGC
>JBFJYU010000398.1:0-2216 GCA_041622435.1 Thermoplasmatota archaeon
AGTTGGTCCAGCATCTCGATGACGGTCACTTCGGCGCCCAGGTTGGCGTACGCGCAACCCAGTTCAAGGCCGATGACGCCGCCGCCAATGATCACCAGGTGCTTGGGGACTTCCTGGAATTCCAGGGCTCCGGTGCTGCTGACGATGCGCTTCTCGTCGAACTTGAAGCCGGGGATTTCGATCGGGCTGCTGCCCGTGGCGACGATGATGTTCTTCGCCTTGATCGTCTGCTTCTTGCCCCCTGCGGTGACATCAAGGGTGTCCTTGGCCGTGAAGACGGCGCGGCCTTCCATGTGGTCCACCTTGTTGGCCTTGAGCAACTGGCCCACGCCGCCGGTCAGCTTGGACACGATGCCGGCCTTCCAGGCCACCATTTCCTTCATGTCGACCTTCGCGGAGCCGAAGTGCAGGCCCTTGGTTTCGCCGTGCACGGCGTGCTTGAAGTCCTTGCTGGCCTGAATGATAGCCTTGCTGGGAATGCAGCCCACGTTGAGGCACACGCCGCCGAGCCACTCCTCGTCGATGCAGACCGTCTTGAGTCCAAGCTGGCCGGCGCGGATGGCGGCCACGTAGCCGCCGGGCCCGGCGCCGATGACCGCCAGGTCGTAAGTGCTGGAAGCCGCCATGTTACGCGGTCTCCAACAGCAGGAGGCTGGGGTTTTCCAGGTAGCGGATCAACGTGTTGGCAAACAGGGCGCCGTTGTACCCATCCACGATGCGGTGGTCGAAGCTGAAGCTGAGGTTCATGCGCCAGCCGATGGCGATCTGGCCGTCCTTGACGACGGGAACCTGCTTGAGTTCGTGGATGCCCATGATCGCCACTTCGGGGTAGTTGATGATCGGGGTGGCGAGCACGCCGCCGATCTTGCCGAGGCTCGTGATCGTGAACGTCGAGCCGGAGAGCTCCTCGGGCTTGGCCTTCATGTTGCGGGTGCGCTCGGACAGATCCGCGATCTCCGCGGCGATGTCGAACATGTTCTTCTTGTCCGCGTCGTGGACCACGGGGACGATCAGGCCGGCGTCGGTGGCCGTCGCGATGCCGATGTTGTAGTACGACTTCTTGACGATCTCCTGGGCGTTCTCATCCATGGCGACGTTGACATCCGGGTGCTGCTTCAGCGCGGCCACGGCGGCCTTGACGATGAAGGGCAGGTACGTCATGGCGACGCCGCGCGCCTCGGCGTGGGGCTTGGAGGCCGTGCGAAGCTCGACGAGCTTGTCGGCGTCCAACTCGGCGACGTAGGTGAAGTGGGGCGCGGTGTACATGCTGCGCGCCATCGCCTTGCTGATGGTGCGGCGCAGGCCACGCAAGGGCACGCGCTCCTCCAGGTCCGGGTGCAGGCTGTACTTGACGCCCGAGTAGTCAAACGCGGGTCCGGCAGCCTCGCCAGCGGCCGGGGCCGGAGCGGCGGCGCCGCCAGCGAGGAACAGGTCGATGTCTTCGCGAACAACGCGGCCGTTGGGGCCGGTTCCAAGGACCTGGTTGATGTCGATCTCCTTCTCGCGGGCGTAACGGCGCACCGCAGGCGCTGCCGTCGCCTTGTACCCGGCGGGAACCTGGGGCACCGAAACCGCCGTGGCGGCCCCAGCGCCGCGTCGCGCGATGCGCTTGGACGCCTTCGCGGACTCCTTGGGCAACTCGAAGAGAGTCTTCTCCTCCTCGGGCGCCTTCTCCTTCACTTCGACCTCGGGCTCTGCCGCGGCATCGGCGGCGGCCGGGGCGGAGTTGCCGCCCGCGTCGTCGATGTCGGCGATGACCTGGCCAACGTGGGCGATGTCGCCCTCGGCGAAGTACAACTTGCCGATGGAGCCCTTGCGGGGGCTCGTCAACTCTACCGTGGCCTTGTCGGTCATGACCTCGACGAACGGCTCATCCTCATCGACAGCGTCGCCCTCGGCCTTGAGCCAACGAACGATCTCGCCCTCCTGGACGCCCTCACCGATGTCGGGAAGTTTGAAGCTGAACATGGACGCGGCCGGCGAGGCAAGAAGGTCGCTTAAAGGGGACGGAGGGAGTTCAAAGGGGCTGGTGTGGGAGCTACAAGCGACTGCTGTGGCGCCGCAGGCGGCCGGGTCGCGATCAGGCCGATCCAGGTTCCCGGTCTCCCAGGAATGCCGCTCGTACGTCTTGGCCGGCGCCCGCGCCGCTGACCCAGGCGGCCACCGCTTGCCCGGCGACGGCGTCAAGCCCGTGATAGTCGCCGAGCGAGGGCCAG
>JBFJYU010000399.1:0-2204 GCA_041622435.1 Thermoplasmatota archaeon
CGGGCATGGCGGTCAGGGGCCGCTTCGCGCCGGAGGCGGAGCAGGCGCCGCACTGGTTCCATCGGCGCGTGTACGAGTCGGTGTTCGGCTCCGGCTCCTGACGGCGTCGCCATCCCCGCCGGCCTCAGCCGACCGGGACCACCGGGACGACTGGGACGACTGGGACGAGCGGTGGGCCCAGAAGCCGTACAACATGAGGCCCAGCCCGCACCAGGCGAGGAACGCCAAGTGGATCAGGGGCCCGATGCCGAATGCGGCGATGGCTGCGAGCAGCGCCAGGGCGGCCCAGTGGATGATGGCGGGGACCCGGAACGCATCGGGCCGGCTTTGGCCGCGGCGGCGCAGGACGATGGTGCCGACGCTGACGACGGCGTAGATCACGATGGTCGCCAGCACCCCCATGTCGATGACCGGCGCCAGGGGCATGAAGGCGGCGGCGGTACCGGTGACGAGGCTGACGCCCAGGGCGGCGGCGACGGGCACACCGCGCTTCGAAACGCGCGCGAACACGCGCGGCATGAAACCGTCGGCCGCCATGGCCTGGAGAATGCGAGCCATTGCCATGTGGAAGGCGTACGCGACGGTGGCCAGCGACACGAGGGCGCCGGCGGTTACGACCCCGCCAGCCCAGGCGTGCCCGGCCGCGTCGAAGGCTGCGGCGATGGGGGCCCGGCCATCGTCCACCCCGGCGGCGGGCATGCCCGTCACGACCGCCGCCATGAGAACGTACAGGACCGTGCAGACGCCGATGCTGAGCATGATCGCCAGTGGCAGGTTGCGCCGGGGGCGTTTGGCCTCGGCGCCGGCGGCGGCGATCGTGTCAAAGCCGACGTAGGCGAAGAACAGGACGGCCGTGCTGCCGGCGAGGCTCGACCAGCCGGCCGGGGCCACCGGCGTCCAGTTGCCGGGCCGCACAAAGAACGCGCCCGCGACGATCACGAAGGCAACGATGGCCAGCTTCAGGGCCACCAGGACGTTGTTCACGCGGCTGCTCGTGCGCATCGGCAGCGTGGCGATCAGGGTCACCAGCGCCACCAGAAGCGTCGCGGGCAGGTTCATGATGCCGCCATCCGCGGGGGGCTTGGTCAGGATCTCCGGGAGCGCCAGGCCGGCGCCGTCGAGGGCGCTGAGCGCGAAGCTCTGCCAGCCGATCACGACGCCCGCGTTGCCGATGGCGTAGGCGTTGACGAACAGCCAGCCCACCAGGAACGCCGGCAGGCTGCCGAGGGCCGCAAACGCGAAGCCGTACGCGCTGCCGTTGCCGGGCAGCACGCTCGACGCCTCGGAGTAGGAGAGCGCCGCGAGCAGAGCGGCCACGCCGCCGATGACGAGGGCGATGACGACGGCGGGGCCCGTGCTTTGGGCCTCTTGGCCGAGCAGGAAGAAGATGCCGGCGCCGATGATGGCTGCCACACCAATGCCCGACAGGTCGAGCAGGCCCAGCGTGCGCCGGTAGGCACTCTGTTCCTGAGGCTGTGCCGCCTTGCGTCGCCAGAGGCCACCGCCATCCACGCCATGCAAGGACCACCATGGGCACTAAGGCTGTTGTTTGCCGAAACAGGGCGCGCTGCGGCGCGCCGCCCGGCTGGCCCGGCCCCACCGCGCCGGGGGCGGGCGCTTCGCGGGCGCTCGGCGGGCCACCGGCAGCTAAATGGCGCCGGCTTCCGATCAGCCGCACGATGGTTTCCCACGCGCCCCGGCCCTCTGCACTGTTCGCGCTCCTGATCGTCCTGGCGGCTCCGCTGGCCCTTGGCTTGCCCGCCAGCCCACCGCCGGGCGCCGAGCCCGTGCCCGGCACTGAGCGCGTCGTGTACGTCGGCAACAACTGGGAGGGGACCGCGGATGTCCTCAAGTTCGACGCCGACACGGGCGGGTTCAGCCACATTGGCCAGCTCAACATCATCCCGGATCTGGAGGAACGCATGGCTGAGATCATGACCGACCCGGAGCGCCTGGGCTTCTTCCTGGGCATCCGCATGGCCGTCGGCGAGGGCCACGACCAGTACGTGGACGACCTGTACGGCAGCAATGACGGGCAGTTGCTCGTGGTCAGCCGGCCGAGCCTGCGGGACGTCATCGGCCTGGAAATCGCGACGGGCGAAATCGCGTGGCGCTTCGTGGTGGACGGCCAGCGCTCGGACCACATGGCCATCAGCCCAGACGGCCGGCACGTGGCGGTGTCCGCATCGACGGGCAACGTGGTC
>JBFJYU010000400.1:0-2193 GCA_041622435.1 Thermoplasmatota archaeon
AGGCCTTCGACGAGCCCCGCTACACTGAGGCTGCCGAGCGCGCCAGCCACTTCCTCCTCGACACCCTCGCCGCCGACGGCACACTGCGACACCGCTACCGCGACGGCCACATCGACGCCGCCGCGTTCCTCGACGACCACGTCTTCGCCGCCTACGGGCTGCTCGACCTGTACGAGGCCACCTTCGACCCGGCGTGGCTCGAAGCCGCCCGCCGGCTGGCCGCCCAACTGGACGACTTTGGCGACAAGACCGGCGCCCTGCACCTGGCACGCCCCAGCCCCGACCTGGTCGCCCGCCGGCTTGATGCCTACGACGGCGCCATCCCCAGCGGCAACAGCCTGGCCGCCCTCACGCTGATTCGCCTCGGCCGCATGACCGGCGACCCCGCGTGGGAACAAACCGCCGACGGCATCCTGTCCGCCTTCGGCGCCGCCGTCGAACGACACCCGTCCGCCTTCGCCATGATGCTGTGCGCTGTCGACTTCCTCGTCGGCCCCGCCCGCGAGATCGTGGTCGCCGGCGACCCGGCGGCCCACGACACCGGCGAATTGCTGGCGACGATCCGGGCCACCTACAACCCCAACCGCGTCCTGCTCCTGCACGCCGGCGACAAGGGCGCGCGCGACCAGGCCCTCGAAGCGCTGGCGCCGTGGACCGCCGACCATATCCCCGTCGCGGGCAAGGCCGCCGCCTACGTCTGCATCGACTACGCCTGCCGCCAGCCCATCACCGATTTCCACTACCTCGCGCGCGAAGTCGAGTAGCGGCGGGAGCCCCCGGTAAGCAGCGAGCCGGAAGAGCCAGTAGCAACGCTTTACCGAGGCCGCTCGAATCAAGTTCCAATGAAGTCGATTCCCCGCGCGGTCCTGCCGCTCATGTTGTTGGTGCTCTCCGGATGCACGGCGCCTCCCAACGACGCCTCGCCCCTATCCGATGCCCCGGCAGCCGACCCCTGCGGCCCGGAAACGGAACTCCAGCAAGCCTTCAACGCCACGCGCGATTTCATCGACGACATGCCCGGAGCCCTCGAAGATCTGGCGCGGACAATCTCGTTCGAAGGCACCGTCGAGGGCGTCGTGGTCAGGTTTTCGTACAGCGCCAACCCCGCCGAAAAAACGCTTTCAACGAGCCACAAGATCGCCGGCGAAAGCCACAAGGCAACCTACGCCGGGAGGCTTTACGAATTTGACAACGGGACGTTTGCCGGTCACGGCCGGGACGAGAATCCGGCCGGTGCTTTTGCGACGCCTCACGCCAACCTTGCAATGGGCAATTCGCCCGTCGCGAAGGCCCTGGGGGCCCTCGACCTTGACCTCGGAGAGTTTTCGGATTACCGGGTCACGTGCGACGCGGCGGTCGAAGGACAAGCGCAATTGGAGCGCAACACAACCGATGACTCCCAGGCCGTCCTCAAGATCGAAACCAATTCCAGTTTTCCCCTGTTGGAATGGCGATCCGTTCGTCCCCTGACGGCCACAAACTGGCGCATGACGTTCACGCCCGCGCCAGAAATGGACGCGATCGACACGCAATTGCCGAGGCTTCCCGCCAGGCTCGAATACGCTCCCGGCGAGGAGACGAGGAGGGATTGCGTCCAGGGCGGATTTTGTCTGCAAGCCACCGTCAGCGAAACCACCGCCCACGTGCAATTGCAGGATCTCGTTTTCGAGGTCTGGCGGGCGGGTCAAAAAACCGGCGAAGCGGCGTTCAAGGACGGCGAGTATTCGGACGCCGCGGCAACCTTCGAATTCTATGATTCAAATTTCGATGGCCTGTGGGGTCCCGGCGACCTGCTCCACGTGGATATCCGCCCGAATTTTGAAGCCCGGATTCTCGACCGGTGGGCTGGGGGCTACGCGGCGATCTTTGCCGAGTAAGCACGCGCCGAGTTGCGGCGCCCTTGGCGGGTCCCGCCCCCGTCCGACGGCCCTTGCGGGCCGCCATCACCGGCCGGGACGCTAATGTGTCCCGCCCCCGTCCGACGGCCCTAGCGGGCCGCCATCCTTCGCTGGAACCTAGTGGGTTCCACCGACCGGGTGATGAACGCCGGTCCCCTCGGCGACGGAGCCCACGATCTGGACGTCGAAGTCGGACAGTTCGCGGAGCTTGGCGAGGGTGGCGTCGGCGTCGGCGGCCGGCACGACGACCACGAAACCCATCCCCATGTTGAACGTCTTGTACATCTCGTGGTCC
>JBFJYU010000401.1:0-2193 GCA_041622435.1 Thermoplasmatota archaeon
CGCCATCGGCGACCACGTGTTGCCGCTAGCCGAGTATGTGAGCATCCGGGGGCGGGCCGGCTTCGAAGTCGACGCATGGCAGACCACGTACCTGCACCAGTTGCAGGGCCGCGACGCGGTTCTGGAGTGGCTGAAGGCTACGACCCTGCGACCCCATCTTGCCAGGCTCGAGCGGGACGCTCCGGCGTTTCTGGCACAACTGGCGCCTCTGCTGGCTGATGCATACCCGCCGGCCGGAGCCGCCACGCCATTGCCGTTCACGCGGCGATTCGTGGTCGCCACCGCCACCAGAGCGCCCGCCCACGGCGACGAGCAACGGCGCTGACGGGCCGGGCCCGATCGCTTCGCGCTTCCACACGCCAGCGGGAACAGGCCAGGCCCACCTGCGACACAACGCCGCACCGCCCACCCAAGCCTTCAGGTCGCCAGGGTGGATACGGCCGCCCATGACCGGCGACGTGACGACGGTGAAGCAAGCCATCGAAGAGCAGGCGGCGGCGAACCCGGACGCGCCGCTGTACCGATTCATGGACCACCGCTTTTCCCGCGCCGACGTGAACGGCTGGGCCAACCGCCTCGCCCACGGCTTCGCCGAGATGGGCATCGGCAAGGGCGACAAGGTGGCCACGCTGTTGCCCAACCGGCCGGAGTTCCTGCCGACCTGGTTCGCCGCGGCCAAGCTCGGCGCGGTGCTGGTTCCCCTCAATCCGCTCCTGCGCGGCCAGGCCCTTTCGTACAGCATCGAGGACAGCCAAGCCCGTGTGGTGGTGACGGACGCCATGTTTGCGCCGGCCGTCGACGAGGTGCGCGGCAAGCTGGGCGGCGTGGAGGATTTCTTCGTCGCGGGCGACGCGGAGGCAACGCCCGACTGGGCGCGGCCGCTGTCCGACGCGGGCTCGTCCAGGGACTCGAACCCCGACGCGGAGGTGGGCCTCGCCGACCCCATGTGCATTCTCTACACGTCCGGCACAACGGGCATGCCAAAAGGCGTCGTCCTGCCGCATTACTCGTACATCAACACGGGCCGCGAATTTGCCGGCATCACGGGTCTGACACCCGACGACCGGCCCTTCACGACCCTGCCGCTTTTCCACGTCAACGCCCAGCAGACGACGGCCATGGGCTCCATCCTGGCCGGCGTGGAATTTGCCATCGCGCCCCGCTTCAGCGCCGGAACCTACTGGGATCAAATTCGCGACGCCGGGGCGACCATTTTCAATTACATTGGCAGCATCATCCCGATTCTGTTCAAACAGGACCCCACGGCCGCCGACGCGGACAACCCGGCCCGCCTGGGCATCGGCGCCGCCTGCCCCAAGGATTTGTGGAAGCCCTTCGAGGACCGCTTCGGCGTGCAACTCCTGGAGGGGTACGGCCTCACCGAAACCGGCACCGTGGCGACGTGCAGCCGCTTCGACGCCGTCAAGGTCGGCTCCATCGGCCGCCCCATTTCGTTTGCCGAAGTGCAAGTCGTTGACGAATTGGACCGGCCGCTACCGCCGGGACAAATTGGCGAGGTCGTCGTTCGGCCAAAGGTGCCCTACTCGATGATGATGGAGTACTACCGCAAACCCGAGGCCACGGTGCACGCATGGCGCAACCTGTGGTTCCACACGGGGGATTTGGGAATCATGGACCCCGAGGGTTACTTCTATTTCGTCGATCGGTCGAAGGATTGCATTCGCCGCCGCGGCGAAAACATCAGCAGCTTCCTGATCCAAAAAATTCTCCTCGGCCACCCGGACGTCGTGGATGTGGCCGCCTACGGTGTTCCCAGCGAATTCAAGGACGGCGAGGACGACGTCAAGGTCGATATCGTCCTGCGCGAGGGCGCCGCCGAGGACCCCGCACAAATCATCGAATTCAGCCGCCAGGAAATGGCCGAATTCATGATTCCCCGATTCATCCAGTTCCGCCCCGACCTCCCCAAAACGGAAACGGAACGCGTGCAGAAATTCAAGCTCCGCGACGAAGGCACGGGTGCCGCGTGGGACCGCAGCCAGCACGAGGAACGCCGGACGACGCAGGTGGCGTGAAACCAGGCGCGCGCCTTGGCCCGCCGCGCACTCCACCGGTCTGACGACCCATCGGGGCCCGGATGGAGCGGGAACGCGATTTCCTCCCGGAGGTTGCAGTTGCCCTGCCACCGGTTTGATCCTGTTTGCCTGCACGGTGCCCGTCTTAGTATAGGCG
>JBFJYU010000402.1:0-2191 GCA_041622435.1 Thermoplasmatota archaeon
CTGGTCGAGGTAGCCCACCGCGGCGCCGACGGGAATGGCCGCCCCGGCGAGGCCCGCGAGGATCACGACCTCGGCGATCATCAGACGAGTTCCGCGTCGCTGATGATCTCCACCAGCGCGGGCCCGGCGTGGCCGATGGCCTCATCGAGCGCGGGGCGCAGGTCGCCGGGCTCCTCGACCCGGATGCCCTTGGCGCCGCACAAGTGGGCGAACGCGGCGAAGTCCGGGTTGACGAGACCGGTTTGCCACACATCGTATTGGCCGGAGCGTTGTTCTTTGGTGATCTTGCCGAGTTCGCCATTGGTGAGCACGACGTGGGTGAGGTCCATTTCGTGGCGGACCGCGGTCGTGAGTTCCATGGCGTACTGGCCGAGGCCGCCGTCGCCGGAGACGGACACCACCTTGCGGCCGTGCCACGGCCCTTCCTCCCGCGTGGCCGCCCAGGCTCCGAGCGCCGCGGGCAGGGCGAAGCCGATGGAGCCAAGGTACCCGGACATGAGGACCGCCTGGTGCTTGCACTCAAAGTAGCGCCCGAAGCTGTACGTGTTGTTGCCCACGTCCACGGGCAGGATCGCGTTGTGGGGCGCCGCGTCGCCAAGCGCCGCGAAGATGGATGCTGAGTTGAGCCCCCGGCCCCGGTCGTCGGCCGCCCGGCGCCGCTTCTCCTCCCGCCAGAGCGCCCACCGCGCGGCCACATCGGATCGCTGGTCCTCCGTCTCCACGCCCTCCAACCGGCCGGCCAACGCGTCGGCGGTCTGGCCGATCTCGCCCCAGACAGGCACGTCAACGCCGTGGAACTTACCGAGCGTCAGCGGATCCCAGTCCACCTGGATCGTCGGCCGCTTGGGCGTGATTCCGGTGTGGTTGCTGAAGCTCGCGCCGAAAACAAGCAACGCGTCGCTCTCGTTCATGAGCCAACTGGCAATCGGCGTGCCGGAGCGACCCAGTACGCCGCCGGCCAGCGGGTGCTCGTCCGGGATGAGCCCCTTGCCCTTGAACGTGGTCAGAATCGGCGCGCCAAGCGTCTCGGCCAAGGCGACGATCGGCGGCATGTGGAAGCGGGCGCCGTGGCCCACGATGATCACGGGCCGGCGCGAGCCCCGCAGCAGTTGCTCGGCGGCCTGAAGCGACGCGCCCGGGGCCTGGATTTGGCGGCGGGGCAGGCGCCCCTCCGGCCCGCCGGCGCGGGCCTTGCTGGCGGACTTCGGAACCTCGTCGGGCAGAACCAGGTGGCTCACGCCGCGGTTGAGGATGGCGTGCTTGCAGGCGAGGTTGACGAGCTCCGCGTGGCGGCTGCCGGGCAAAACCGTCTGCTTCCACTGCGCCACGCCGCCGAAGGCTGCCATGAGGTCGACCTCCTGGAACGCGCCGGGGCCGAGGACCTGCGTATCCACCTGGCCGGTGAGGGCAATGACGGGGCTGCGATCGACGTTGGCGTCCCACAAGCCGGTCAGCAGGTTGGTGGCGCCGGGCCCGGCGATGGACAGGCAGGCTGCGGGCCGACCGGTGAGCTTGCCGTACGCGCTGGCCGCGAAGGCGGCGGCGCCCTCGTGGCGAATGGCCACGTACCGCATCTGATCGCCCTCCTCCTGTTTGCGGATGGCGTCGGCCATGCCCAGGTTGCTGTGGCCCACCATGCCAAACACGGCGCGGACGTTCCAATTGACCAGGGTCTCGGCGAGCACATCGCCGACCGTGCGCTCTTGCGTGATCTCAGGCACCGCCACGTACACGCCGTCCGCGCGCACCTCGACCGGGAAGGTCTCGACGCCGTCGTCCTCGAACGACCCGGGCGGCTTGCCCGTCAGCGGATCGAAGTCCCAGCCGTGCCACGGGCAGCGCAGCAAGCCATCCTCGATGGTTCCCTCCCCGAGCGGACCGCCCTGGTGGGGGCAACGGTTGTCCAACGCCCCGTACTGGTCGCCAACGCGGGTCATGCAGAGCGTGCGCCGGCCGCACGGCACGGAGCGAGCCCGGCCGTCGCCGAGTTGGTCAGGCTCGAGCACTTTTTTCCAGTTGGCGCCGGACACGCCGCCGCCATGGAGCCCGCGCCCTTGGGCCTTCGGGTGGCGGCCCGCTCGACTGGCCCATTGTGCAAGTGGGGCGGTCGGCGGCCCCCGGCAGTCTCCGGCCGCGACCCGCGGCGTTCTACCCGGTCCTGAACGCCGTCGCCGTCATCGCGTACGAACCC
>JBFJYU010000403.1:0-2188 GCA_041622435.1 Thermoplasmatota archaeon
AGATGGCGGGCACGCCCTTGGCGGTAAACCGGGCGTACATGCCGTTGCCCGTCAGGTCCGTGCCGCTGCGCTTGCCGATGATGGCCAGCAGGTCAAGCAGATCCAGGGTATCTGTGGTCGCCAGCGAACCGCCGGAGGCGCCGAGGCCCACCGTGATGCCGGGGACGCCCTTGGCGTTGAACAAGGCGTAGACATCGGAGACGGTGCCGCTCAGGTCCAAGATGAACTCCAGGGCGATCTCCTTGATTCGGCCGTTCAGGCCCAAGTCGATCTTGTCCTTCGTCCAACTGCCGGTGATGGCTGGGACTTCCTCCACCGAGAGGGTCGTGGACATGCCCTGGCCGGTCAGCGTGTAGCCGCTGCGGGGGCCGAGGACCGCCACGAGGCTGATCTTGTCGAGTACGCCCTGCGTCGAAATGGTGCCGCCGGCAGCCGTGAAGCCGAGCGAGATGCCCGGAACACCAAGTGCCTGGAAGGCCGTGAAGAGGTCCGTCGAGGTGCCGCTTTGGTCCAGTATGAACAAGAGCGCCACGCGCGTCACGCGGCCGGCGAGATCGAGCGTGAAGCCAGCGTCGCCGAAGCCGCCGGATCGGATGACCGGCACGCCTTCGATGGTCAGGCGCGCAAACAGGCCTTCGCCGTCAAGCGCGAGGCCGCGGCGGGGGCCGACGATCAGGAGCAGGTCCATGAGGTCCAGTTCGTCCGAGGTACTCAGCGCCGCCTGGCCGCCCGGCCAGGAAACCGCGATTCCGGGCACGCCCTCCGAGTTGAACAGGGCGTACACGTCCGTCGCCGTCCCCGTCAGGTCCAGGATGAACTCGAATGCGATCTGCTCGATCTGGCCGGCGAGGTCCAGACGGAACACATCGCCGCCGAAGGCGCCGCCCGTGATGGCCGGGATGCCCTTGGCCACGAACTTGGCGGACAGCCCCTCGCCGACGAGGTCCACGCCGCTGCGGGGGCCGACAATCGCAACTAGGCTCAGGAGATCCAGGCGGCCGGTGGTGCTGATGGAGCCCACGCCGCCAGGCCAACTGACACTGATGCCGGGCACGCCCTTCGAGTTGAACAACAGGTACGCATCCTTGGCGTCGTCAGCCATGTTGAGGATGAACTCAAGCGCGATCTCCGTGATGCGGCCGTTGAGGCCCAAAGAGAACGCGTCGCCGCCGAAGCTGCCGGCCGTGATGGCCGGGATTTCCCGGGCCACAAACTTGGCCGACAAGCCGTTGCCAACCAGATCGACCCCGTTGCGAGGGCCGACGATGGCGACCAGACTCAGCAGGTCCAGCTGGTCAGCGGTACTGATGGAACCCACGCCGCCGGGCCAACTGACACTGATTCCGGGCACGCCCTCGGAGTTGAACAGAATGTACGCGTCGTTGGCGGTGCCGGCCAGGTTGAGGATGAATTCCAGCGTGATCGACGTGATGCGACCGGCGAGATCCAGCGCGAAGGCGTCGCCGCCGAAGGAACCCGAGCGAATCTGGGGCACCTCCTTGGCGGTGAAGCGCGCCGACAGGCCTTCCCCGTTCAGGGCGAGACCGTTACGGGGGCCAACGATCGCCAGCAGGTCCAGCAAGTCGAGGGTGCCGGCGGTGCTGATGGAGCCGACGCCCGCGGGCCAACTGACCGTGATGCCGGGAACACCCTTCGAGTTGAACAGCACGAACGCGTCCGAGGACACGCCGGCCTGATCAAGGATGAACTGCAGCAGGATTTCGCCGATGCGACCGTCCATCGTCAGGCTGAGACTGTCCTTGTCCCAGGAGCCGGCGCGCACACGGGGCATGTCCGTGACCGAGAAGTGAATCGACAAGCCCTCGCCGGTCAGCGTCGTGCCGCTGCGGGGGCCAACGATGGCCACCAGGCTCAACAGATCCAGCGGGCCCGTCGTCGTGATCGTACCGCCGTCGCCCCAGGCCATGCTGATACCGGGAACACCTCGCGAATCGAACAGGGCGTACACGTCCGTGGCCACGCCGGCCATGTCGTAGATGAACTCCAGTGTGATCTGTTCGATCTGGCCCGCCAGCCCGAGGGCGAACGAGTTGTCCGAGAACGAACCGCCGGTGATAGCGGGAATGCTGCGAGCCAGGAACTTGGCCGACATGCCCTCGCCGACCAGGTTCAAGCCGCTGCGGGGACCCAGAATGGCCACCAGGCTCAGTTCGTCCAGGGTGCCGGA
>JBFJYU010000404.1:0-2184 GCA_041622435.1 Thermoplasmatota archaeon
CCGCGCCCCTCAAGGTGAACGAATGGCCCGCACTCCAGCAAAGGTCTACCGAAGGATCACGCAATACGCGTACACCCGCCGCGAGTACATGGGCGGTGTCCCGGGCCTCCGCATTCTCCAGTTCGAGTCCGGCAACAAGACGGGAACGTTCCCGATTGCCATGCACCTCGTCCCCGAGGAGCGCGGCCAGATCACGCACACGGCCCTCGAAGCCATGCGTATCACCGCCGTCCGGTACATGGACAAGCGCGTGGGTCGCCTGAACTACCACTTGCGCATGCGTGCCTACCCGCACCATGTGCTGCGCCAGAACAAGCAGGCCTCCGGCGCCGGCGCCGACCGTGTGTCCATGGGCATGCGCCTGGCCTTCGGCAAGGCCATCGGCACGGCGGCTCGTATCTCGGCTGGCCAGCAGATCATGACGGTCCACTGCAACGAGAAGGACATCCCGCACGTGCGCGAAGCGTTCCGCAAGTGCTACAACAAGATCGCGATGCCTTGCCACGTTGATGTGGTCGGCACCGTTACGGCCTAAACGGGGAAGCCCATTGGCGCCCCGCCGGGAGCTCCCATGAGCGTACGCAGCCCCCCGCTACTTGCGTTGGCAATGGCTTGCCTGGTCGCTTCAGCAGCACTCGGCACGCTCCTGTACCACGACGGCGAGATCGGCACGGCCGAGTCGCTCGACCCGCACGAGGTCGGGCACGGCGTTCGCGTCAAGGGCACGCTAGCCGAGGTCCAGGAGCCCGTCGGGCACTTGTCGCCTTACCTGTTGAGTTACACAAAGGCGCTCCACTTGGAGGAGCAGCCGGATCTCTTGGTGCTGCTGTCGTCCGACGACCCGCTGCCGGACGGTCCGGCGCTCGTGGAGGGCCTGCTGGCCCATGCCGGCAGCTTGCGGCAGGGCCCCTATCTGGTGATCCACGCCAGCGTTGTGCGGGAGCCACTGGTCTTCGCATGAACGGCCTGTGGCTGCTGGTGCTGGTGCTCGCCTTGGCGGGCCTGGCGCTGCTTGCCTACAGCCTTCGCGCCCTTGATGCGCCCGGGGCGGTCGGTTCGTTCCTGCTCGGCTTCGTCGTCGCCTACCTTGGCGGCCTCGGTTGGCTCGTCACGATGACGGCGTTCACGCTGCTGGGCTTTGCCGCTACCCGACTGGGTCGCCGTCGCAAGGAGGCGCGTCAGGTCGCGGAGGCGCGCGGCGGCGAGCGCGGCTTGTCCAACGTGTTGGCCAATGGTGCTGCGGCCGGCTTGTGCGCCCTGGCGATCCTGATGGTGCCGGAGGGCGTGGCGCGCGTGGCGTTTGCCACGGCGGTGGCGGCGGTGACTGCTGATACGCTCGCCTCGGAGATTGGCAGCCTGTCCACTCGGGCGCGTCGGATTCTTCCCCCGTTTGAGGCGACGGGTGCCGGCGCCAATGGTTCGGTGAGTTGGCTCGGGCAGGTCGCGGCCTTCACGGGGGCGGCGATCATTGCCGTCCTGGCGGCGCTGCTGATGGGGGTGCCGTGGACCCTCGCGTGGATTCCCGCAGTGCTGGGCTTTGCGGGGTGCCAACTGGATTCGGTCCTGGGCGCGACGCTGGAGAAGGACGACGCCCGGGATGGCATTCTGTCCAAGGGCGATGTCAACTTCATCGCCAGCGCCGTGCCGGCGTTCCTGGTCCTCCTGGTCGGCGTCGTTGTCTGACGCCGGCGGCGTGGCGTGCGCGGCCGACGCACCTTTGAGGTGCGCTTGGCTGCCGGCGCCTATGGACGAGAAGGCCAAGAAGCACGCGCTGCGCCTGGTACCGTACGGTTTGTACCTCGCTGGAACCCGCCACGAGGACGGCAGCCAAGTCGTCAGCCTCGCCAGTTGGTTCACGCAGACCAGTTTCAAGCCGCCGCTGGCCGTGGTCGGGCTGCACCGGGAGGGCGCCGCCTTCCAGGCCGTTCAGGAGACGGGTGTGCTGAGCCTGAACATCCTTGGAGCCGATCAGGGCGATGTGCTCAAGGGCTTCTTCAAGCACGTTGACGTCGCCGACGGCAAGGCCGGCGACTTGGACGTCGTGGCTGGCGAGGCGACCGGATGCCCGATCCTCCCCGCGCTGCCCGCCGCCGTCGAGCTCAAGGTCGTCGAGATCACCGAGGGCGGCGACCACGCCGCCGTGCTGTGCGAGGTCGTCGGAGCCGTCGTGCACGACGACGAGGC
>JBFJYU010000405.1:0-2165 GCA_041622435.1 Thermoplasmatota archaeon
CTTCGACGGCTCCAACGCTGATGACGGAGTAGCTGCCGTACAATGCGTAGGCTCCGACGCCGTCGTAATCGCACGAGCCCCAGGCGGATTCCTGGCAGGATGATCGCGCCACGACGCCGGCCGATGTTGTGCAGTCCTCGCCCTGTCGCTGTGGTCGTCGGGCGTGGTTGCCCCGCGGGTCGCATTGGCTCAGCTCGAAGTCGTCGGAGGCCTTGCGAGATAGTGGCAAACGCGGGCATCTCCCTCTGGCGCCTGCAGGCAGCCAAGGGCGTGATCGGCTTGGACGGGCACAGCGAACCTCAGCGGGCCCGCCAGGATCCGGTTTTCACGGACTGCCGCTGCCGGTGGTGGTCCACTTGTCCGGGATCGGACCGCCCGATCGAGGCGAGATGTCTTGGGCGGACAAGCTGCCCGGCCCCTGGGGCGCTGTCGAGGAACCGGCGTGGCCGGTCGCCTCGTCGTCCATCCACATCGTGTGCCGCCAGGTTCCGCCAAGAGGCGAGCAGAGTGGGTCGTTGGGCCCGTCCCTGCAGGTGACAGGTGCAGACTGGGGCGCCTGGGTGCGAGTCCTGGTTTTCACCGGCTGGCTTGAAGTCTCGGCAGGGGCACCTTCGGGGGGCCCGGCCCAGCACGTGGATTAGCGTCATCGGCGTGGGTCTCCCGAATGCGGGTGACGCCGGGCAACGGCGGTCGCGGGGCGGGTCAGAGCTTGGGGCAAGCGCTGTTGACCGGGCGCCAGGACTCGCTGAAGCCGGTGTTGCGCTCGTCGAACCAGATGTCTGCTTGGCAGACGTTGCCGCCGAAGCAGTCGTGCTCTGCAACCGTCACACGGGCGATGCTGTAGCCCGTCGGAGCGGGGTAGCCTCCCTGACGCACCGTGGCGCCGGCGTAGTCAACGTCACACTCGTAAGATGTGGTCTTCGTGCAGGAGGATGTGTCCCAAGCTGTTCCCCAGAGGTTGACGGTTCCGCTGTCGTCGTTGACGGCAAAGCTCACGCGCTGCGACTCCCAGTGGTTTCCGTACTCGTCGCATTGGCTCAACTCGTAGTCGTCGTCTGTCGCTTGGTGTCGGTGACACACGTACACGTCGTCGCCGGTTTGGCCAACGAGGCAGCCCAGTTCGTGGTCGGCACTCACGGGTGCTGCCAGTAGCGTGAAGGCAAGAGGGATCATCATCAGTCGGTTCATCGTGACCACCGCCCCCATCGGGGACCCATGTGGACTGCCGGCCTCGGCCTTAAGGAGGTCGCCTGGCAACGCGCCGCGCGCAGGCGGTTGGCTGCATGGCGCAAGGGCCGGTCGACGCTGGGAGGTGTTGGCATGCCGGAGCAGGCGCTGGCGACCCACTCTTGAGGCGGTGGCCGACGGGCGCAGCCCGTTTCTCCGGCGCCGGAACGGCTATGGAACCCACCTGTGTCGCGCGCCCCGTGCAGCCCCCGATTGTCATCCTTGTCGGCACCAGCCATCCTGGCAACGTGGGTGCGGCCGCGCGCGGCGCCGCCAACTTCGGCGCCCGCCAGATGCGTTTCGTGGCGCCACGCTGCGACCCGCATGGGCAGGAGGCCCTGGACCGGTCCGTCCACGCACGGCACCTTTTGGAGGCGGCCACGATCCACGAAACGCTGGAGGACGCCCTGAGGGGAACGAGCCTGGGCATCGGGACGACGGCGCGCACCACGAAGGCGCACAACCGCTTTCTTCGCAAGACCACCGACGTTCGCGACTGGGCGGAAAACCTGGCGTCTTCTGGATGGGATGGGCAGGCGGCGCTCGTGTTTGGGCGCGAAGACTCTGGCCTGCTCGCCGAGGAGGTCAATCTCCTCGACGAATTGGTGACCGTGCCGACGGCGGACTATTCCAGCCTCAACCTGGCCCACGCCGTCAGCCTGCTCTGTTACGAACACTACCGCGTGCGCGAAAAGGCCAGCATCAGCCCCGAGCGGGTGCTTAGCCCAGACACGCTGCAAACCCTGTACCGCGCATTCGACGCCTTGGCCGACACCGTCGAGCGCAGGCCTTGGCGCCGCACCGTGGCCAAAGGCATGTGGCGCAAGATCATCGGCCGCAGCCTGCCGTCGGACCACGAGGTGTTCAACGTCATCGGTGTCCTGGGCAACACGCTGAAGCGGTTCGACCATCCTGGTTTCCGCACCGCTGCCAGCAGC
>JBFJYU010000406.1:0-2156 GCA_041622435.1 Thermoplasmatota archaeon
CGCCACGGCCCTCACGGGCCGCCTCGGGCGTCGCAAGAACTTACTTCGATCATTCTGCCACCCCTGTCCTAGGCCGTGCAAGCACGGCCTCGGCCGCGCTCGAAGCGCTCGCTACGCTCGCCCTTCAAGCGCCCCATGTGCAGCCGCCAGGCGGGCGATGGGGATGCGGTAGGGCGAGCAGGACACGTAGTCCAAGCCGGTCCGGTGGCAGAACTTCACGGATTCGGGGTCGCCGCCGTGTTCGCCGCAGATGCCGACCTTCAGGTCCGGTCGTGTCTTGCGGCCGAGTTGGGTTCCCATTTCGACGAGCTTGCCAACGCCCGCGAAATCAATGGTTTGGAACGGGTCGTACGGGATCAGCTTCTTCTCCTCGTAGAACGCGAGGAAGCCGCCGGCGTCGTCCCGGCTGACACCGAGCGCGGTCTGTGTGAGGTCGTTGGTTCCGAAGCTGAAGAATTCGGCGTCCTTGGCGATCTCGTCGGCGGTGAGGGCCGCGCGGGGTAGCTCGATCATGGTGCCCACGAGGTAGGCAACCTTGCTGTCGGCCCCTTCGAGCACCTCAGCGGCCACGCGGCGCACCACCTCTTCTTGGTGCTTGAACTCCGTCGCGTGAGCGATGATCGGGATCATGATCTCGGGCTGCACGTTGACGCCCTCGGCGGCCACCTCGACGGCGGCCTCTAGGATGGCGCGCGCCTGCATTTCGGTGATTTCGGGGTACGTGATGCCAAGCCGGCAGCCGCGGTGGCCCAGCATGGGGTTGCTCTCGGCCAGCGCCCGGATGCGTTCGCGGAGCTTGGCGACGCTGATGTCCATCATCTTCGCCAGCTCTTCCTGCTCCTTCGCCTCGTGGGGCAGGAACTCGTGCAGCGGCGGGTCGAGGAGCCGGATGGTCACCGGCCGGTCGCCCATGGCCCGGAAGAGGCCGGCGAAGTCCTCGCGCTGCAGGGGAAGCAGCTTGGCCAGCGCCTCGCGGCGCTCCGGCTCGTCTTCCGCCAGGATCATGGCGCGCATATGCTCAATCTTGCCGGGTCCGAAGAACATGTGCTCCGTGCGGCACAGTCCGATGCCCTCGGCCCCCAGCGCAATGGCGGCCTCCGCCTGGTCGGGCTGGTCGGCGTTGGCGCGGACCCTGAGGCGACGCACGGTGTCCGCCAGGGCCAGGAGCTTGCTGAACATCTCGTAGACAGGAGCCTCCTCCGGCGCCAGCGACTTGTCAACCAGGACCTGGACGACTTCGCTGGGATGGGTCGCCATTTGGCCTTCCATCACTTCGCCCGTGAATCCGTCGAGGCTGATCCAGTCGCCTTCGCCAATGGGGCGGCCGCCGGCCTTGAACGTCTTGGATGCGTAGTCGATGCGAATCGAACTGCATCCGGCCACGCACACCTTGCCCATCTGGCGGGCCACCAGGGCCGCGTGGCTGGTCATGCCGCCGCGCGCCGTCAGGAAGCCCTCGGAGGCGTCCATTCCGTGAATGTCCTCTGGGCTCGTCTCCTCACGCACCAGGATGACTTGCTCGCCGCGCTTGCGCCACGCCACGGCGTCGTCGGCCGAGAACACGACGCGGCCCGTCGCGGCGCCAGGGCCCGCGTTGAGACCCTTGGCCAGCACCGCGCCCTGCTCGACGGCCGCCAGCTTCTGCTTGGGGTCGAAGACGGGCCGCAGCAACTGGTTCAACTGGTCCGGCTGGACGCGCAGGATCGCCTCCTCGTCCGTCAGGATGTTCTGCTCGTGCATCTCCAGCGCGATGCGAATCGCGGCCAAGCCGGTGCGCTTTCCGGCGCGGGTCTGCAACATGTACAGCTTGCCGCGCATGATCGTGAATTCCAGGTCCTGCATGTCGTGGAAGTGCGTCTCCAGCTTGCGGGCGATGTCCACGAGTTGCGTGTACGCCTCGGGCATCTGGGCCTCCAGGTCCTGGATCGGGTGGGGCGTGCGGATGCCGGCCACGACATCCTCGCCCTGGGCGTTTTGAAGGTACTCGCCGTAAAACACGTCCTCGCCGGTGGCGGGGTCGCGGGTGAAGGCGACGCCGGTGGCACAGTCGTCGCCCATGTTGCCGAACACCATCATTTGAACGTTGACGGCGGTGCCCATGTCGTCCGGGATCTTGTTGAGGCGGCGGTAGGTGACCGCGCGCGGCGTGTCCCAGC
>JBFJYU010000407.1:0-2152 GCA_041622435.1 Thermoplasmatota archaeon
GCAGGGGCGCCCCGGCCAGTGAGGCGACGCTGTGCAGCAGCCCCTCGGCGCGGGCGCAGTGGCGGCACGGCTGCTTGCAGCCCTCGACGGTGACGAAGCGAATCTGGACCATGGCCCAACCCTGGCGACAAGGGGAACCATCGCGCGCCGGACTATGATGGGTGGGTTGCGTGCCGATGCGGCGCTGCGCGCCCAGCCGGGGCGGCGGGAGCGGAGCGAGGGCGCCAAGGCAGGCCCGCTCGCACGGCCTCGCCAAGCGTCACGTCCAACAACCCCGGCCGCCTGCGCCGCTTGGATGCGCGGGGAGGCCTTGGAGTGACGGACGAGTGGACGACTGCCAGCGGCATCCCGTTGCCCCCGTTCTTGGCGCCGGAGGGCGCGGAGAACCCGGGCGAGTACCCGTTCACGCGCGGCCTGTTCCCCGAGTTGTATCGCCGTCGGCTGTGGAGCATGCGGCAGTACGCCGGGCTAGCGACGCCCGAAGAGTCGAACCGGCGCTTCAAGTGGTTGCTGGAGCATGGCCAGACGGGCCTGAGCGTGGCGTTCGATTTGCCGACCCAGATCGGTTACGACCCCGATGATCCGATGGCCGAGGACGATGTGGGCAAGGTTGGCGTCAGTGTGGCCAGTCTGGCGGACATGGAGGCGATGTTCGAGGGCATCCCGCTCGACAAGGTGTCCACGAGCATGACGATTAACGCCACCGCCTCGGTGCTGCTGGCGTTTTACCTGGTGGCCGCCGAGAAACAGGGCGTCGGCGCCGAGCAAGTGTCGGGGACGCTCCAGAACGATTTGCTCAAGGAGTTCGTGGCCCGGGGTACCTACACCTTCCCCCTCGAACATTCCATGCGCCTGTGCACGGATGTCATCGAGTATTGCGCCAAGCACGTGCCGCGGTTCAACGCCATCAGCGTCTCCGGGTACCACATGCGCGAGGCTGGCTGCGACGCCGTCGAGGAGGCCGCGTACGCCCTCAGCTTCGCCCGCGCCTACATGGATCGCGCCGTCGCCAGGGGCCTCGACATCGACGCCTTCGCCCCGCGCATCAGTTGGATCTTCAACACCCACAACGACCTCTTCGAGGAGAACGCCAAGTACCGCGCCCTGCGCCGCATCTGGGCGACCATGCTCAAGGAGGAGTACGGCGCCAAGAACCCGAAGAGCTGGATGTTCAGGACCCACACCCAGACCGGCGGCAGCACGCTGCCGGCGCAGCAGCCGGAGAACAACATCGCCCGCGCCACGATCCAGGCCCTCGCCGCGACCCTGGGCGGCGTGCAGAGCCTGGCCCTCTCCTGCTTCGACGAAGCGCTCGCCATCCCCACGGAGAAGGCGCAGCAGATCGCCCTGCGCACACAGCAAATCGTGGCCCACGAATCCAACGTCCCCGCAGTCACCGACCCGTTGGGCGGTTCGTACCTGATCGAGTATCTCACCGACGAACTCGAACGCCGGGTGCGCGCCGAAATGCAGGCCGTGGCCGACTTGGGCGGCGCCGAGGCAGCCGTCAGTGGTGAATACATCCAGCGCCGCATCGCCGAGGCTGCGGACCGGCACCGCAAGGCGCAGGAGTCCGGTGACGAAGTCATCGTCGGCGTCAACCGCTTCACGGAGGACGTGGACCCCGCCCCGCCGCCGATCTTCAAGCTCAGCACAACCGGCCTTGCGGCCGCCAAGCAACGCCTGGCGAAGGTGCGCGCCGAGCGCGACCCCGCCGCGGTCGCCGCCAGCCTCGAAGCACTCGCCGCGGCCGCCGCCGACCCCGGAAAGAACCTGATGCCCTTCATCCTTGACGCCGCCCGCGCATACGCCACCATCGGAGAAATCACCGGCGCCTTGGCCCGCGTGTTCGGCCGAGCCGAGGCAAGCACGCTGGTGTAGCCAGACCCCGAAAGGCCAACAAGTGTTCAAGCGGTAATATATGTGCGTTGGCCTTTCTTTGCTTGTCGGCCGCCGCCGAGCAAGGGTGGATTAGATTGTTTGGAACCGCTGCGGAGTCGTCATTGCAATGGCGGCCGTCTTGATTGCCGTGCCCCCGCCGGCGGAAGCCATTGGCCCGATTGAAGACGCCCTTAATCGTTACCAGGCGTGCACCCTCGCCGCGCAAGCGATGATGCTGACACAGCCCGTTGCGGGAAGCATTGAACTCGGA
>JBFJYU010000408.1:0-2135 GCA_041622435.1 Thermoplasmatota archaeon
GCCGTGGCCGAATCGGTTCATCCAGCCCTCGCGCGGCGCGCCCGCGAAGCTGCCGCCTGGCTGCGCGGCCAGGAGCAGGTGACGGTTGTGTGCCACATCGACGCCGACGGTGTCGCTGCCGGGGCGATCGCGCAAGCCACCTTGGAGCGCGCGGGCATCGACCACGAGGTGCTGCCCGTCAAGTCCCTCGACCAAGTGCATGTTGACCGGGTGCGCGCCGCCAACGGTGCGTTGTGGTTCTGCGACCTGGGCTCGGCAGCGCACAACCAGTTCCCCGACGTGGCGAAACTGGTTTGCGACCACCACCAACTGGACCCGGACGGCGCCGAGGCGTTCGCGCACGTCAACCCGATGCTGGACGGCTTGGACGGCCACACCGAGGTGTCGGGCGCCGGCGCCACGTTCCTGGTGGCGCGCGCTGTCGACGAGGCGAACGTGGAGCACCTGCCCCTGGCCCTGGTGGGCGCCGCCGCCGACTTGCAGGACCGGCCCGAATCCCGCATGGTGGGGAGCAACGGGGCGATGCTGGCTGACGGCGCGGCGCGGGGCCTCGTGGCGGCGCGCACCGACCTGGGCTTTTACGGGCCGGATGTGCGGCCACTGGTGAAGTGGCTGGCCTTTGCCCGCGAGCCTGCGGTGCCCGGGGTTACGGGCGACCGCCGCGTGGCGCAGGGCTTCCTGGACCGGATCGGCGTCCCGCTGCTCGATGGCGCCAGCGAACGCACCTGGGGCCACCTCAACGAGGCCGAGCGGCGCACGCTGCGCTCCAGTCTGGTGGCGCAGGTCCTGGACTGCGGCCTCGGCGCCGACTACGTCGATGGCCTGTTTCGCGAAGTCATCACGATCACGGCCGAGGAGCCGGGCCAGCCGACGCGGGAACTGCAAGGGTTTGCGACGCTGCTCAACAGCACGGCCCGCTACGACCGCCCGGAGGTGGGGTTGGCTGTCGCGCGGGGGGACCGCGACCAGGCGTACCGCCAGGCGCTCGAACTGCTCGACGGCCACCGCAAGCACCTCGTGGGCGCCCTCGACGCCTTCGCCAAGGCCGGCGTGGCGGAGTTGGCGGCGCTCCAATGGGTCCACCTGCGGGACCGGGTGCGCGACACCGTTGTCGGCATCGTGGCCGGCATGGCCCTAGACGGGCTGGGCTTGCGCCGCGACCGACCCCTCATCGCCTTTGCCCACACCAGCGACGGGCGCACGAAGGTCAGCAGCCGGGCCCCCAGCGAACTGGCCGGTCGCATCAACCTCGCGGCGGCCTTGCAGGAAGCGGCGCAGGCCGTTGGCGGCGCGGGCGGCGGCCACGCCGGAGCCGCCGGAGCCACCATCGAGCGCAACGCCGAGGAGGCGTTCCTGGAGCGACTGGATGCCATCTTGGCCAGCCAGTTGGGCGTGATGCCGCGCGCGGGGAGTCGCGTGACCTCGCGACCCCAGTCCCTGGCGGAAGCGGCGTCTGCGGGTGATCAGCCGGAACACGGCGCGGGTCACGGCTGGGTTGCCGGGCGAGGCCAGACGACGCTGTTCTAGCGCCTGGAAGGCTGCCCGCGGCCCCGAAACTGGTTGCAGCTTCGAGGCAGGAGCCAGAAAGCCTGATAACCAGGTGGTGGCCTCGAACGGTAATGAACAGACTCGCCCCGATCCTCTTCGCCTTGCTTCTGATCGCTCCCTCGTCCTCGGCCCAGGACAACGCACTCCTGTCCGACGCCGAGGGCGACGTGCAGATCTACCCCATCGATGGCCAGGCCGGCAGCCCCGTGCCCGGCGGCCGCATGGGCGAACAGGATCTGGTGGCCGGCACGGTGAAGGAGGACCGGGACACGTTCACCTTCACGCTCCAGGTCGCGTCGCTCGGCGACGGAGCGCCCATTGTCGAGTCATCCGACCTTGCCGTGACCTTCGCCCACGGCGAGCGCGTCTACGTCGTCGCCTTCGATCTCCTGTACCGGATTGGCCAGACGGGCGTGGAAGCCCGAGCCGAACTGAAGTCCTTCGACGGCGACCGGGGCGGGTTTGCCGTGGTGCGCGACCTTGATGTCGCAATCGATGCCGCCCAGGCCACGGTCTCGACAGTCGTGCAACGCAGCGACCTCGTGGACGAAAACGGGTCCAAGCCCTACGTCGGATCAAAACTGACC
>JBFJYU010000409.1:0-2092 GCA_041622435.1 Thermoplasmatota archaeon
CCTGCCGGCGCGCCGGACCCGGAACGACTGCCTTTGCGCCATCCCATCGGCTGAAAAACCGCCCCCCGCTGCCGGCCCCATGGACACCGAAACCGGTACCGCCCGCCCCGTCAGCCCCGTGAGCGCGCAGATTCGCTTGCGCCATCACACTGTCATTCAGGACAAGCCGGCGGCCAACGGCGGCGAGGATCGGGGCCCGATGGCGAGCGAGTTGGTGTTGGCAGGCCTCTTGGCGTGCCAGTTGAGTACCCTGCGCAAGGTGGCCGACAAGCGGCGCGTGGAGGTTGAGGTCGTTGACCTTCGCGGTGACTTGGTGTTTGACGACGCCGGCGACATCGCGCGCGTCGACCTGCACTTCCAGTTGGATACGGCGGCTGGCGCGGACAAGATCGAGACGCTTCTGCGCTTGACGGACAAGGCGTGCACGATCAGCCGCGTGCTGAAGGTGCCCATCCACAGCACGTTCGCCTTGCTGGCCGTCTAGTCCGGGGGCTGCGGGGGGCGGTTCCAGAATAGCAGCACGGACCGCCCAAGGGAGATGACATCTCCGTGCGCCAGGGGGACCCGCTGGCCGGGGGGGACCGGTTTCCAGTTGACTCTGGTTCCGTTGGTGCTGGCGAGGTCGTGCAGCGTGAAATGGTCGCCCGGTTCGCCGGCTGGCCTATGGGGTGGCGGCGCGTCCCGGCGGGTTGGGCCCGCGCGTTGGATGTCGGCGTGTCGCTGGGAGATATAGGGGTCGTAGTCGAGCACCAGGTCGCAGCGTTCGTCGCGGCCGATGCACCAGGCGTGGCCGGGGCCGCCGGCGAGCGCCACGCGTTTGCCGTGTCCGAGCCCGCGCATCAGGATCAGGGCGGCCTCGTCGCCCGGCCGGCGGGGGCTGCGGGGCGCCCGTGCCGCCGCTGCGGCCGCTGATCCTGCGGCTGGCATTCGCGCTTTTGCGCCCCCGTCGGAAACGGTCTGCTTGAAGTAGTCGGCCGGGCCGCCTTGGCGCACGGCGCAGAAGCCCTCGAAGTCGTCGAGGACCCGGAAGAGTTGCTCTGGCAGGAGGACGTATTCGGTCACGGCGCCGGACGGGCGCACGCCGCTGCGCCGCTCGAGCAAGCCGACGGCGACGAGTTGGTCCAGGTGCTTGCGGGCTGCTTGCCGCGTGAGGCTAACGTGGCCGGCGACTTCTTCGAGGTAGTGGGGTCTCTGGAGGAGGCGGAGCATGCGCAGCCGCGTCGGGCTGGCGAGCGCCCCCATCCACTGCGCCAATTGGTCGCTGGATGGGGCGGCGACTCCGAGCGGCTCTGACGGTGGGGCGTCGACTGGTGGTTGGTTCATGGGTGGCCTTCCAGGGCGCACCGGGTCAGCCCCCTAGCGGGTTGGTTGGCGCGCGGCAAGTCACCCCAAAGCTTCGCCGGCGTTTTTCTTTCTTTCCCTATTATGAAGAATCGGTCCGGCGCTGTGCGGCTCCCGTTGGGGTCGCCGGGGCCGCCGGGGCCGTCGAATCCGAAGTTGCCGGCGTGGCCGCCGCAGCTCCCGCGTCCAGCGCCAAATCCAGGTACGCCCGATTGATGGTCGGCAAATCACCCAGGCCGAGCCGATCCAGGGCCGCGTGGACCCGCTGGCGCGCGGACGCCTCGTCCTCGTCGAGGCACTCAACCTCCAGGAACGAGCCGAGCCCTTCCAGCCGGTCCAGCGCCAACTCCAGCGTGCCATGGGCGTCGTCCAGCAAGTAGCGCTCCCGCCGCTTGGACAGCCGCGCCTCAACCGTGAAGCCCAGCGCCTCAAGCAGCGGCGTCGGGTCGCTCGCCACGATCACGGTCTCCTCCCTGCGCACCTTCAGGGCACCCCCGCGCTGGGGGCCCTTGTACGTCAGGTCCAGGTGGTCCCCCTCGCGCCGCAGCCGCAGCGCCTCGTCCGACGCCACCAGGTCCCGGCCGGGGTGCTGGAAGAAGCGATCGTCCTGGTCGATGGTGCCGGCGTGGCGACCCCCGGCAGCTTCGATGCGCGCCCGCACGGCCGCCGCGTCCTCCACCGCAACCTTGGCCTCCACCTCCAGCACGCCTGCCGCGACGGAGCGATGGCCTAAAGCGGTGCCGTCCCTGCG
>JBFJYU010000410.1:0-2088 GCA_041622435.1 Thermoplasmatota archaeon
GGCCCACCGGCTGATGCCGTCGTCGCCTTTGGCGTCCATCAGTACGGCGCCCCCGAGCTCCAGTGCCCGCTCGACGCTGGCAGCCACGTCGGCGACTTGGATGTGAATCATCCATTGCAGGGGAAGGCCCTCGTATTCGGGGCCGCGCGCGCCCAGCCCTATGATCGGGATGCCCTGGGCGTTCATCAGGTCCTCGCGCCAAAGCGGATGCTCGCCGGTTGTGAGGGCGCGAGAATAGAACCGCAATTCGCCTTCAAGGTCAGGCACGGCAATGTCGGCGCTCAGGATGGCCCCGACGCCGGTGCGAAAAGGGGAGTTCACGGGCCGTCAAACAAGCCCATCGGTTTGAACGTTGGCGGGGCAAGTTGGCGTCTTGGACAGGCGTTTCGCGTGGGGGCGCCTAGCCGCCCCGACCCGCCCCGACTCGCCCCGACCCGCCCGGCGTAGGCATCGCTTGCTTCGGTTGCCGCAGTCGACCTGCGCTGGGCGGGCGACCCTCCGTTGCCCTCGGCCCTAGCGGAGGGGCGCCGCCAGGCCCGGCAGCGCGCAGCGACGGGCGCCCGAGCGTCTCCTGTGCCGGTGCGACGCCCCCGGCCGACTTCGCCGAACACCTAAGCCCCCGACCCGGAATCCCCGGGGCATGACGCCTCCGACTCCGATCTTCGTCCTTGGCACGCCCCGCGCGGGAACGACATTGCTCAGGGTCATGTTGGATGGCCATCCGCGACTGTGGTCGCCCCCGGAGATGGTGCTGGCTCCGTTTGCGACGATGCGGGATCGTCAGGCGGTTCTGACACAGCGGTTCTGGGAGAAGGGCGGGCTACGCAACACCCTCATGCACGCCATGGGCGTCAGCGTGGAAGAGGCGAAGGCCCTGGAGGAGTCGTGGCTGGACCGCTCGACGCCGGAGGTCTACGCCGCTTTGCAAGAGGCGCTTGGGGAGCGGATTCTGGTCGACAAGTGCCCCCATTTGTGCGCCGACGCCGAGGCGTTGGGGCGCCTGTTGGAGTGGTTCCCGGACGCCAAGTTCGTGTGGATCGTTCGCCACCCTGGCTCGGTGATTCGCAGCATTCAGCACATGGCCCACCATGAGGTGATGCTGACCGGCTACGACGCGACGCCGGAGACCCTGTGGCATTTTGGCAACGACAACATCGAGCAATTCCTGACAGGACTGCCTGAGCAGCAGTGGGTTCGCTTGCAGTACGAGGACCTGGTCTTGGAGCCGGAGGCCACGATGAAACGCGTTCTTGGCGCGCTCGACCTCGAGTTCGATGCGGCGGTCCTGGAGCCGTACGCGGGCGATCGGATGCGGGAGGGACCTCCCGGCGCGCGGCCGGTCGGGGACCCCAACATGGCGAGCCACGGCCGCATCAAGCCGGAACTGGCCACCAAGTGGCTCGCCGGCTTCGACGCCTCGACGGTTGACCATGACACCCGCGCCATGGCGACTCGTTTCGGGTACGATCTGGATGCGCTGCCGCCGCCGCCCATGAAGGCGGTGAGCTCCGGCATGGAGGACCTGTGGGAGACCATGAAGCGCCTGGAGGCAGGCCTGCGCGCGCCCACGGACCTTGACGCGGCAGAAGGGCGCAGGTTCCTGCTGAGGACACTGGCCGCCAGCATCGACGCCTGCGTCGAGCAGGACGACTTCATGCACCCGACGCTGATGCACGCGGAGGGGCCCACCAGGAAAATGTTCGGCGACTGCCCCGACGCCGACTACCAACGCGCCTCGATTCAACTCAAGGACGGCGCCGTCTACCGCATCCACGGCACGGTACCCGCCGGCACGCGCCACGTGGGCATCCACCTGTACCGTCGCGGTGGCATGCCTGGCCGGAGCCTCGACGACGCCGAGTGGGGTGTTGATCCGGCCGCCGGCGGGCGCTTCGAGGTGCTTCTGCACGGCCCCGGCGCCACGCTTGAAGGCGCCGCGCTGGAAGGAGCCACCGCCACGTTTGAGGGCCACGGCGACGAGACCACGCTCCTGATTCGGCAGTATTTCACGGACCGCGCCGGGCAGGCGCCCATCACGGTGGCCATCGAACGACTGGACGCCGGCCAGCCCTCGGCGCTTGGGCCCGA
>JBFJYU010000411.1:0-2082 GCA_041622435.1 Thermoplasmatota archaeon
ATGCCGACTTCTGTTGCCAGGCGGGCGTTGGCCAGTTTGCTGCCCATGCCGCCCCGGCCCACCCGGCTGCCCGTGCGGGCGCCGGCCAGGGCCATGATTTCATCGGTGATGCGGGGGACCTCGGCGATTCGCTTGGCGCCGGGCTCACTGGGGGGCCGGTCGTGCAGGCCGGCCACGTCGCTCAGGATAAGGTACAGGTCCGCTTCCAGTTTGCTGGCCACGAGGGCGCCGAGGCGGTCGTTGTCGCCGAAGCTGGCGTCGATCTCCTCAATGGAGACGGTGTCGTTTTCGTTGAGGACGGGCACGACTCCCAGTTCGAGGAGGCGCTCCAGGCAGTTGCGCAGGTTGAGGTAGCTGCGGCGCCGGCTGAAGGTGTGGTAGGTGAGGAGCACTTGGGCCACGCGGCGCCCGCGCTCGGCGAAGGCGTGGTCCCAGGCCTGCATGAGGTGGTGCTGCCCGAGGGCGGCGAGGGCTTGCCGTTGCACCACGTCGGCCGGGTGTTCGTAGCCGCCGAGTACGGCACGGCCGGCGCCGATGGCTCCGCTGCTTACGAGAACCACCTGGGTGCCGGCCCGGACCAGGGAATCCAGGTCGGTCGCCAGGGCGGCCAGGATGTCCGGGTCGGGTTTGCCGCCGGGGCCGGCGAGTGTGTTGGTGCCCACCTTGACGACCAGGCGGCGCACGCGGCTCTCAGTCACGGGCCCACGCCTCGAGCTGCTCCGAGAACGCCCGTTCGGCCGGCTCGTGGCGAAACGCGCGGTGCTTGTAGGTGCCGGCAACGTGGGCGGGCCCGGGTTCTCCCACCAGCACCCAGCGGTACGTGGTGAGGCCTTCCAGGCCGACGGGGCCGCGGGCGTGCAGTTTGCCGGTGGCGATGCCCACTTCGGCGCCCAGGCCGTAACGGTAGCCATCGGCGAAACGGGTGGAAGCATTGACGTAGACGCCAGCCGAGTCGACCGCCTGAACGAACTGGCGCGCTGCGGCAGGGTCCTCTGTGACAATGGCGTCGGTGTGCTTGCTGCCGTAGCGGGCAATGTGGGCGACCGCGGCGGGAAGGTCGTCGACGAGGTGGATCGCCAGCACGGTATCGTTCCATTCGCGGCCAATGTCCTCCGGGGCAAGCGGCGCCAGGTCCGGGGCTTTCTCCAGAACCTCGGGGCCGCCGCGAACCTCCACGCCAGCGCCTCGCAGGGCGGCGGCGAGTCCGGGGATCATGTCGGCTCGGGCGCGATGGACTAGCACCGCTTCCACGGCGTTGCAGGCGGCAGGGTAGTCCAGTTTGGCGTCAAGAATGATCTGGGTGGCCTTGTCGGCGTCGGCGGCCTCGTCAACGTACACGTGGCACACCCCGTCGGCGTGGCCCATGACGGGAATGCGGGTGTTGTCCTTGATGTGACGAACCAATTCGTTGCTGCCGCGGGGGACGATTAAGTCCACCAGATCGTCCATGTCCAGCAATTCCTGCACCTCCTGGCGGTCCTCCAACAATTGGATCGCATCCTCAGGAAGCGGCCCCTGCGACAGCGCGCCGCGCACGGCCTTGGCCAGGGCCGCGTTGGTGGCCGCCGCCTCCCGGCCTCCCTTGAGCAGGACGGCGTTGGCGCTGCGCAGACCCAGGGCGCTGATCTGGACCACCACGTCTGGCCGGCTCTCGAAGATGCAGGCCACCACGCCGAGGGGGCAGGTGACCTGGTACAGGGTGAGGCCGTCGTCGAGGAGCGTCGAGCGCAGCGTTCGTCCAATGGGGTCGGGCAGGCTGGCTACCTGGCGTACGCCATCCATGACGGTAGCGAGCTTGGCCGGGTCCAGGGTGAGTCGGTTGAGCAACGGTTTGGCGAGCCCCTCCCGGCGGGCCCGCTCCAGGTCTTCCCGGTTGGCTGCAAGGATGGCGGGCTCCGCCGCAGCCAACGCCCGGGCGACCGCCTCGAGGGCGGCTGCGCGTTCGGCGTCGGGTGACGCTTGCAGCGCCTGGGCCGCAGCGCGGGCCCGTTCGGCTTTGGCCCTGGTGGTGTGGGACTCAAGCATTGGCCGGCGATGGTGGGTGCCAGTATGAAAGGGCACCACGACGATGCCGGACTCGCA
>JBFJYU010000412.1:0-2082 GCA_041622435.1 Thermoplasmatota archaeon
GAGTTGCCTCAGGCGGGGCCGTCGCACTGAGCAGGCATTCCCACTTTCCTGGCGACCTTTTGTTCGACCGACGCTAGGCTGGACTTGGTGAAACTGATGGGCACCAACAACAACCGACGGAAAATGGACAACCGCGCCCAAGTGGGTATTGGAACGATGATTGTGTTCATCGCTACCGTACTGGTGGCGGCGATCGCGGCTGGCGTTCTGATTGACATGAGTGGCAAACTACAGGAGCGCAGCCAGCGCACCGGCAGTGAAGCCACCGAACAAGTCTCCAGCAACCTCGAAATGGACAGCATCGTGGGTCGCCGCGACGCCTCCACCGACGCGGGCCTGAAGGACCTTGACCTGTACGTTGCCCTTGCTCCCGGCGCCACTGAAGTGGACCTCGCCCAGTTGAAGATTCAGCTCAGTAACGGCACGGTGTTCAAGACGCTCAGCCACGCTGACGTGGCCGACCCTGGCGATGTCCAGTTCAACGTGACTGCGATTCGTGACGCAGACAGTTCGTTCACGTCCGCCGCGCCCGTGATGACCTCGGGTGACCTGGTGAAGATCACGATCGACCTCTTCGACAACACGGCCGAGTTCGAGCCCCGCGACTCTGTTCGCATCGAACTCCAGCCTGAGGTGGGCGCCTCGGCCCAGACCGGCTTCTCGACGCCGACTTCGTACGGTACCAAGACCGTCCTGGTTCTCCAGTAGAACCGGCGCGTCTCCTAGACCGCGGCGCTTGCGCCTCTCCTCCCCCTCCCCTGATTTTCAATCAACTCCTACCACCACCCCTCGTCCCCCTTGTCGCCCTTCTTCCCTTTCATGTTCAACGCGAGGCGAGGCCCGGCCCCCGGCCGCCTGCTGATATCCGGGGGCACGGGAGCGCTTCGCACCATGGCCGACGGAAAACCACGCGCAACCGCCCGCGGCCGCCGCCGCGAAGACCGCGAACCCCGCGCGGCCAACTTCCTGACCGGCGCCGTCGCCGTCATGGCCATCCTGGCAGCCGTTGGCGCCGCCTACCTGCTTGTCGATGGAGCCGACATCTTGCGCGGCCAGGGCGAGCGGACCCTGGCGGCCACCGAGGCCCCGGCGGGCTTCGTGGAGTTGCGAAACGCGTACGGCGAGGCCGAGGGTGGCTCCCTGGTGCGCATGCACGAACTCGTGAGCCTGCCGAGCGCCGTCCAGCGCGCCGACCTGAGAAATCTCACGCTCCTGCTCAGCGGGCCAGACAGTGAGGCGGTTTTCGAGTACGCCGCATCCGGCGGCAAAGGGACGTTCACGGCGTCCGTCGTGCGCGACGCCGACGACTCCTTTTCGCCCGACGAACCGATCCTGACGCGCGGGGACCTCATTGAACTCAGCATTCCCCTGGCGGCCAACGGCATCGCAGCCGGGCCCGGCGACGAGATCCGCCACGTCCAGCAGGTCGCCGACGACGCCGCCCGGAACACGTGGAAGGTCCCGTTGAACCTCGGCTCCGGAACGATCGTTCACCTGCAAATGGTGGACTAGCCGTTGACCGAAGCCGGCTCGGCAGGGCCGGCCGTTGCGTCGACTGCGCCGAACCAAGCTGCCAGGGCGACCTCCGCCTCCTGCCCCCCTGGCGCTCCGGCACGCTGTCGCCCCACCATGACGCGGCGCCTGACGCCCGCTCGGTGCATCATGCCTGACGGTATGCCTTCGGGGGATGATCCGGGCCCTGCCCGCGCCTCGCGCAGCGGCGATTTGCGCGTCCAAGCCGGTCCCGTGCGAGCCCCAGCGCACCCCACATCGGGCCTGGCGGAACCCAGCGGTCCCTGGCCAATGCCAGCCGCCAGCGGGTGCCAGACGATTCTGGTTGGCCTTGATGGCTCCCAGCCGCCCCTGGCAGGCCCCAGGAAAGATTGCATTTTTACGAATGGTATTCCAACAGGAGGGAGCGCCCTTGAAAACGAAAATGGAATCAGCCCATTTTGGTTGGGGCGCGGCCCACTGGCGGCCCTACCCGCCGCTCCCGGCTACCCGCGCATCCCTCCACGGGGCACGCCCACTTTCCAGCAGCGTCTTAGTAGCTATCGGCCAAAGGATAGCCTAAGGTGACCC
>JBFJYU010000413.1:0-2074 GCA_041622435.1 Thermoplasmatota archaeon
CACCCCGTTTTTGCGAGGCCCCCCGCCACGCGCGTTGACAGACCGGCGGGCCGACGGCCAAACCCGTTGGAAGCGGCCCGACTAGACCGTCTCGTGGACTTCGACCACACAGATGTAGACGAAACCGGTCCGGCACACAACGGCATCGGCGTGCAGCCCGGCGTCGTCGTGGGCGACGCCAACGGCGGCACCCCACGCAGCGCAGTCGGCGCAGTTCTTGGGTACGGTCTGCCCGGCACCGACCATGATGTCAAAGCAATCGTCGCAGTCGTCGTTGGGCCCTTCGATCCGGTGGTCCGTGTAGACCGGATTCGAGTCGTCCTGGGCGGACACAGCGGTGGCCATCAAGATCAGGAGCATCGGCAGCGTCAGCAGATGTCGGCGCATGCCGGGGCATCGGCCGGCCGGATAAAACGGCGCGGGCCCTGCAACGCGATCGCCCGGGGAGCCCCCTGGGCGGCCGCACGTTTTGACAACCATCAAAGTCGAGACCGGGTCTGCACGGGTAATGCTGGTCGACGCCCACGTGCACCTCAACAACTACCACGAGGAGCACCGGCACCCCGCGCAACACCAGGTTGCGCAGTTGCTGGAGAAAATGGACCAGCACGGCGTGGACCATGCGGTCGTCATCACGTCGTACACCGTCAACGTCAATCGGCCGAGCGTGGAGGACGTGCTGGGCCTGCTGGCCGACAACCCCCGCACGACGGTCGTCGAGGGGCTGCGCTGGCGGGGCCAGGAGCGCACGGACCTGTTCGCGATGGAGCAGCGCATCCGCGACGAGGTCGTCAAGGGGATCAAGCTGTATCCCGGGTACGAACCGTACGCGATCAACGACGCCAGCCTCGAATCGGTGTTCCGCCTGGGGGCGAAGTACGACGTGCCCGTGCTGATCCACACGGGCGACACATACGCAAAGAAAGCCAAGGTGCGCCATGCCCACCCGCTGCTGGTGGACGACGTGGCCGTGGACCACCCGGAGACAACGTTCATCATGTGCCACGCCGGCAACCCCTGGTTCATCGACGCGGCCGAAGTGATCTACAAGAACGACAACGTGTACGCCGACCTCTCGGGCCTGACGCTGGGAGACTTCGAGGCCGACTTCGAGCAACTGATGGTGGCCCGGCTGCGCGAAATGATCACGTACATGGGCGCCGCCGACCGGAAGCTCCTGTACGGCAGCGACTGGCCGCTGGTTCGCATGGGACCCTACGTGCGCTTCCTGCGCTCCCTGAATGTGCCACGGGAGCAGAAGGAGTGCATGGCCTGGAAGACCGCCTGCCGCTTGTTTGACATCGACCCGAAGGCGGCGGCCGACGCTCACCGCACCAGCCAGGCGGAAGCCGCCGAGTCCGCCTGACCCCCGGCGCCCTCTAGCAGCTCCCGCCGGTCACCAGATGGGTCCGCTCGACGGGAACCGTTGCCGACGTTGTGCCGTCGGTGAACGCCAGGGTCACGGTGGTTGTCCAGGAGGCATCGGCCCCCGCGGGCGTGCACACCGACGCGGCCGTCGTTCGCAACGCGAAGCCCTGCCCATTGGCAAGCCGGGTCATGTGGTCGAGCGCGTCGTTGAGCGCGGCGGTGAAGTTGGCCGAGCCGGCCTCGTGGACGCGGCCGGTGACCACGAGGTTCCGGTCCATGCCCCGCGCCGCTGCGTCGGCGGCCAGAAGGATCGGCGTTTCTTGCTCCTGCCCAATCTGGCTACTCAACTGGTTGACGCGCGCCGTCATCGCCGTCACGGCGGCAAACGCGATGACCAACACGAGGCCAGCGAGGATCATCATCTGGCCGGCGCGGTCGCGGCGCAGGCTGCGTGCTTCACGCAAGCTGCCACACCACCAGTTGGACGCCGTACACGCTGAGGTCGCTGGTCACGGCGGCGCTCGGCGCCACGCGCAGGTAGGTCGGGGCGGAGCAGTCGACGTTTGTGGAAGCGGCCCAGACGCCGTAGGGAACGTCCCGGGGAACCTCTGAGGCGACGGCTTGCCAGTGGGCCAGCCAGGTGCCGTCCGGCCCCGCCGCCTGGCCCGCAGGGTCCAGTAGGCACTGCCACGCTGTGCTGTCCTGG
>JBFJYU010000414.1:0-2064 GCA_041622435.1 Thermoplasmatota archaeon
AGGCGGGCGCGACCCGCGTGCTACGCTTCGACGACCTGCGCGACCCCGCCACGGGCCGCGTGCGCGTGCGCCGGGTGGATCTGGCCGGCAGCCACTGGCAGGCCGCGCTCCAGTTGCAGGCGCGCATCGGCGCCAGCGACCTGGAGGGCGATGCGTTGCAGGCCATGGCATCTGCCGTCGGAGCCGACGCGGCAGCCTTCAAGGCCGCCGTCGGCCACCTCGCAGGAGCGTAGCGGCCCTCCGGAACCGCGCCAGCGGCACTCGAAAGAAGCCGGCTGTCGAGCTAGCTGGAGCGGTCGTCGCCGGCCTCGGCGTCGTTGGCCGGGGCCGCGCTGTCGCTGACATCGGTGTCGGCATCAAGGCCTGCGTCGGGGGCTCCGGGCACCGGGACCGCCTGGACCGGAGCGGCGCCGGTCGCGGTTTCCGCTTCCTGGCGGCGCTTCATGTAGCTGCCAACGCCCAGCGCGGCGGCAGCGGCGAGGAACAGAACCTGCGGGAAGCCGAACATCCAACTGGCGGTGTCACTGATCAGGCCGGTGAAGCCCCGGGCGCCGTCGGCGGGCGCGGCGTCGGGGGCGTTCTGGACATCCAGGTTCTTGGTGAGGTCCAGCATGAACGCGGTGTCGTTTTGGGTGCCCTGGAACAGGAGCGTGAATCCGCCGACGCCGATGTGCTGGAACATGGTCTCGTCGAAGATCTCAGCCGTGACGACAACCGCGTGCTCGCCGACATCCTGCGACACGATGCGCAGGTTCGCCTTGACCGCCACACAGGTGAGGTTGCCCTGCAACTGGATGCTGCAGCGGACCACCTCGGCCCAGTTGCCAATGGTGCCGGTCTTGGAGGACGGCTCCGCGCCGGGCGCCAGGTCTTCCAGGAACATCATGTACGCAATCTGCGTGATGTTTTCGTCGCCAGTCAGGGTGCCGACGGGCTTGCCCGCCAGTTCCATCGTCATCGTGATGTTGTTGCCCAGGCGTAGCGCGCGGACGTTGACGATGTCGATTTCGGACGCGTTGCCGGACCCCGGCTCAAGCTTGGGCGGAAGCGGGTTGCCCTCCTCGTCGTTGCCCGACTGGGGCTCCTGCTTGATGACGTCACCCTCCGGGTCGGAGAGGCTGTCGGAGATCGGCTGGGAGTCCTGCGCCATCGCGGGCGCCAGCAGCAGCAGTGCAATGAGGGCAATGTGGATCTTCATAAGGCAACCAGTGGAAATTGGCGGAGCCGTCCCCGGCGTCGCCCGCTGGCCTGCGTGGGCGCGCCCCGGGCCATGGCACGCCTCCCGCCGTGGCGGGGTCCGGTGCTCATGACGGCGCGGCGGCCGGGGCCTTTGCGGTTTGAAACCGGGTCCGGGATTCGACGGCCTGAAGGGACTCGGCCCGTTGGAAAAGCCTTGTGGACGAAGGCCGAGGGGCGCTGACGGGTGCCGCCGGCCAGATCGCGGTGACCGGGTGAAGGCGGTGGGGCGGGTCACCACGCCGGCGGCGGTCGACAGGAGTGCCCGTGGATCTTCGACCGAGTTCAGGTGGTCGCGGGGGCGGGGGCCAAGACACGCTCGAGGTCCTTCCAAAGGTCCTCGACGTCCTCCACGCCCACCGACAGCCGCACGAGGGCCTCGTCGAGGCGGGTCCTGTCGCGGATCTCGGCGGGTACCGCTGCGTGGGTCATCGCGGCGGGCAGCTGGATCAGCGACTCGACGGCGCCCAGGGACTCCGCCAGTTGAAAAATCCGCGTCGAGGAAACCAGCTTGCGGGCGGCTTTGGCGTCCCGCACGCGGAAGCTGAGCATGCCGCCGGGCCCGCTGGCTTGGCGGGCGTGCACGTCGGCGTTGGCGTGGCTGGCGAGGCCGGGGAAGTAGACCTCCTCGACGGCGGGGTGTTCGGCCAGGCGGGCCGCGAGTGTGCTTGCGCTCTGGCAGTGCCGCTCCATGCGCAGGTGGAGGGTCTTGAGTCCGCGCAGCAGCAGGAACGAGTCGAAGGGGCCCAGGATGGCGCCGACGGCGTTTTGCAGGAAGGCCAACTGCTCGCCGATCTTGGGGTCCTTGGCGACGATCAATCCGCCCAC
>JBFJYU010000415.1:0-2048 GCA_041622435.1 Thermoplasmatota archaeon
GCCGTCAACATCACCATGGACCGCCCCGAGTGGAACGGCCTGTCCGGCAGCACCCTCGAGGAAGCCCAGGCCTGGGGCAAGGTCCACGCCAAGGCCACCAAGGCGACGCTGTACAGCGACGTCATCATGGCCTGGCCCATCGTCGCCAACTACCTGCTGGCGACCTGCAAGCCCCGCCCCCGCCTCAACCCGAAGTGGGAAGGCAACGAACTTGTTGAGCTGGGTGGCCGCGCCGTTGAACGGCGTGAAGGTGACTTCGTGGAAGCGCCGCCCGTGCCCAACATGCCGGGTGAAGTGGCGTACGTGAGCTAAGGCCCGTGACCCGGCCGCACGGCGTCGGCCGGCGCCGCGTCGACGGGTTGGCGGCGCAAGGCCGCAACCCCGCTGCGGCGCCGGGCGAAGTGGCGTACGGGACGGCCCCGCGAGGCCTGCCGGTTAGGTTCAGATCACGACGTCGTTGGCGAGCTTGACGGGCTCGACGACCAGGGTGCGCTTGCCGACGCCGGCCTGGGCCATGCCCATGCCGTCCAGTTCGGTGTCGAGGCGCGCCTTGACCGTCAGGGTGTGGATGCCGGAGCCCACGTCGATGGCCATCCAGTTGAAGGCGTTGGCCGAGCGGGTGCTCAGGAACTGCTCGATGGTTGCGTTTTCGTTCTCGAACAGCGACGTGGTCTGGCGGTGCGTGCGGTTGCAGAAAACCACTTCGCCGGGCGCGCCGGTGTCGTCGCCGCTGACGGGGATGGGTTCGCCATCGATCTCGCCCCACACGACCACTTGGGCGAACGAGCGGGATTCGTCGTTGCCGATGGTGATGACATCCGTCCAGATGGCGCACTCAAGCGTCACCTGGAAGATCAGGTCGGTGGGCGACGAAGCGCGCATGCTGCCCTCCAGGAGGACGACCTCTTCGCTGCCGGACCCTTCCTCCTCCAGGACATCGCTGAGGATTTCCAGGGCACTACCGGACACGGCAACCTTGTCGGCCGGTGCGTGGCCGGCGGAGGCGTCGGGCATCAGCGAGGGTACGACGAAGGCGGTGGCAAGGACAAGCATCATTGCGCTGGCGGCCACCTTGGTTGAGTTGAGGTTAGACATTCGATCACTCTGGGAGCCGGTGGCCCCAACCGCAAATCCTGCGTAACGCTACAATAAATACGCGTGCCGGAACCCAATGGGTTGTGCAGATCGCCTGGGGTCCGTCGCGATGCACGTTCCCGGCGCTTGCGCGTCAACAGAAACCGCAGCGGGCGCATGAAGGCCCACGAGACTTTGCGATCCCATGCCGGTGCCGCTTAGCCGGGCGCGTCAAACTCGTAGGCTTCCCGCAGCCAGTTCAGCATCTCGGTATCCAAGTCAGCTTGGGAGGAACTCTTGGTGTGCGTGGTACAACTCCAGCGCCCGCGGCCGGTCGTGGAAGAAGGCGCGCACGTCGACGGGGTCGACCACGGCTAGGCACGGGGCGTGGGCCTGATCCGTGCTGCGGTCGTGGCGCCCGCGTGCGCGTCACTTGGCTGGCCACCCTCGGGGACTTGGCAGCCCTCTACGACTTACCCAAGGGCGACGCCCGCTTCGAGCGCTACCTGGAGTGGCTCCAGGGGGGCACGAACGACGTGGTCCTGCCGGTGGGGCACGTGAACCCAATGGCAGGCCCGGGTGCTGCCGACGCCGTGCGCGCGTGGCTCGACCTCGGCGCCGACGACCACGCGGCGCGCGCCGCGGCGGCGGCCGCCGCCGAATTGCCGCAGGCTGACGGGCCGTGGCGAGCTGGCTTCTGCTTGTGCGACGAATCCGGCGGCTGGACCGACCGCGCCACGACGGATGCGGCGATGCGTTTCGAGGACAAAGGCGGCCTCAAGCGGCGCCTGGTCGCGGTGCCCTTGTGGGCCGGCGAGGCGCCCAGCCTGGAGCTCGCGACGTGGCGGGTGCGCGGGGCTCTCTACCGTGCGGCGTACCAGCAGGTCCAAGGGATCCCCCGCCGCCTCGGCGACCGCGTCCTTCAGGAGGCCCGTGCGGCGGCGTTTGCCGGCGCGCCGGAGCGCGGCCAGGCC
>JBFJYU010000416.1:0-2038 GCA_041622435.1 Thermoplasmatota archaeon
GCCTCGATGACCGTGATGGACGCCTGCATCCACGGGTGCGGGTGGCAGTGGTACTCGAACGAACCCGTGGCGTTGAACGTGTGCGACCACGTGTCGTTGGTGTACATGTCGGGGCCGACGACGCCCCCGTGGGCGTGCTCGCTGGCAGCCTCGTCGTTGCCCGGCCCCGCCGTCGCGGGCAAGGCGAGAGCCAGCAGGCCAACGAGGATCATTCGATAGTCCATGCACCACACCAATCCGGCGCCGTATAAGAGGGTCATTTGACGGAATTGGAGACGTGCCCCCGGTCGCGGTGCTTATCTGGAGCGCTGCCAGGTGCCAAGCATGTCCAACTACACCGTCGTCTCGACGCTCTTTGCAGCGGTCGTGTTGGCGGCTGCGACGGCGCTCGCTCTCGTCATGTGGCGGGCCGCCGGCCGCCTCGGCGATCGTCGGCTGCGCTTCATCGCGGGAGGATTCGCCATCCTGGCGGCCAAGAGCGCCTTTTCGATCTATACGATCCAGGTGCCTCGTTGGCACCACGAAGTGACCGAAATGATGGGGGCCGCGTTCGATGTCGCCCTCGTTGCGTGCATGGCGGCCCCCTTCCTGCTGCGAGACTAACGCATGGAACCCGACCTGCGCTCCCGCATCCTGCACCTCGTCGAGGCCTACCCAGGCCTGCATTTGCGGGATATCCAGCGCCGGGCCGGGTGCAGCCCCATGCTCGCCGAATACCACCTGAACGTCCTGGAGAAGCTGGGCCTGGTGACGAGCACGACGCATGGTCGCTACCGCGATTTTTTCCCCGTGCGCCACGCCAAACTGCGACTCGATCGACGGGGCCGCCGGTGGCTGGGCCTGCTCCGGCGCCCGCCGGTTTTGGCCATCGCCTTGTTGCTGCTGGAAGAGGGTTCCCTACGACCCATGCAAGTTGCCGAGAAGCTGGGGCTCCCCAGCAGCACGGCCACGTACCAGATTCGCGTGGCCTGTGACGCGGGCCTCGCCGTCCAGGAGACAGTGGACGGCCGGGCCCGCCTGCAACTGGTCGATGCCGCCCGTGTGCTACAGTTGCTCCAGGCTTACCACCCGACGCCGGACTTGATCATGGAGTACGCCGGCTTGTGGGGGCGCGTGTTCAGCAAAACCGCGCCGGCCGAGCCGCTTGCGGTGACGGATGCCCACGTGGTCGACCTGCCGGCGGAGGTCGAGGCCCTGCACGGCGCCGCGCAGGCGGTCTTTGTGGCCCTGCGCGCTGGCCCCATGACGCAGAAGGAGTTGTGCGCGAAGACGGGCCACGCACGTCGGACGGTGTACGGCGCGCTCAAGGCGCTCGACTCGGCCGGTTGCCTGGACTCGCACGTCCATTTGGGCGACACGAGGCAGACGAAATACTGGTTGCAGGACGAATACCGTCAAGAGAACCCCGAAAGGAAGGAGTAAGTCAAGCAGGCGCTGGCTGGCTCATGAACCATCGAATTCTCCTGCCGCTGGCCGCGGTGACCATGGTAGCTTTGTTGCCGGCGACCAGCGCCCAAGCGCCGAGCGCCGCCTTCGAACTGCAAGCCTCGGTGCCACCGATGCTGATCCCTAACGGTGCCACCGGCATTGACGTCATGGTGACGCTGGGTTGCATGGAGGTTCTGGAGAACATGGGGGAGGCCGATGTCCTTGTGGCGCTGGAGGACGCGCCGGAGTGGCTGCAGGCGGAGCCCGCGCAGTTGCACTTCGGAATCGAGGAGTGCCTTGGGCACGACTCGGTTGTCAAGAACGCCACGCTTTCGGTGCAAGCCATGGACGCGCCGGGGCTGGCCCCGTTCACGCTCGCCCTGGTGGCCCAACTGGGGGACCACGCAGCCGAAGCCGAGGCCACCGGCGTGATGGTGGATTACCTGCCGGGTCATACGATGACGCCGGACGGGGACCAAACCTTCATGGTGAACGGCACGACATTCGAATTCGACCTAGCCCTGGAGATCACCGCCAACGCGAAGACGATGATCATGTTCGAGGACAAGGTTGTCAGCGGCGCGGCCAGCCTCACCGGCCTGCGGGCCCA
>JBFJYU010000417.1:0-2036 GCA_041622435.1 Thermoplasmatota archaeon
AACCCCGCAGAGGTTACCACGCCAGCGTCGTGCAATACCAGGCCCACCACGGCGGCAATCGATCCGTTGAGGACCACGAACGTCGCCAGCCAGCCGGCTCCCACGGCCGCGGCGGGGTCCCCGATCAGCCGGGGTAACAGATTCGCCAGTGTTGGCTCCAGCAGGTGCGCCGCGTGGGCCAGGCCACGCACGGAGGCCACCAGCAGGGCGACGGCAAGGACCAGCCAAGGCAGCGGGCCGCCCAGCCAGCGATTCACCGGTACACATGCGAGCCAGCCAGTTGAGGGCTTGTGAGGTGGCCGTTCACCGGCCGTCCACCGGTGCGCCGCGCCGGCTCTAGCCCACCCGCAACCCGTCCACGGCAACCTCAATTCCCTCGGCCAACACCGCGCTGTGCTCGCGGCTCGCGGGATCGCATAAGGGATTGGTGTGGTTCAGGTGGGTCAGCAACACGCGAACCCCCCTGGCCGCGACGCCGGCCAGCCGGGGCAGCGTGTGCGAGACGAACGGGTGGGGAATCTCGGCAATGTTGCGGTGGCGAATCTCGTCGGCGCTCCAAAACGTCGCGTCGAAGAAGAGGGCGTCGCCGGGGCCTAGGCCGGCGATTGCGGCTTCGACCGCCTCGTCCCAGGTGTCCGTGTCGGGCAGGTAAAGAAACCGCTTGCCACCGGCGGCGATCTCGATGGCGACGGTGTCGCTGGTTTCGGCGCGGTGGTTGATGGGGTGGAATTGGATGTCGAAGGGGCCGGCGGTCGTTCGACCGCCGGGCGGCAGGGGCCGCCAGTCAACGCCGAGGTGGGGGGCCGCCGCGTGGAGGTGGCGCAGGGTTTGGGGCGTGGCGATGCCGGGCACGCGCAGGTCGGGGCCTTCGCGGCCGAGTTGGCTGGCGCCGGCGACGTGGCCCATGTGGGTGTGGGTCCAGGCGACGGCGACGACGGGGGCGGGGATGCGGTCCCATTGGCTACGGATGTCGGGGGCGGTGTCCAGGAGGATGGCGGCGCCTTCGTGAACCACGGCGATGGAGGCGGCGCTGCGGGCGCGGGCCGGGTCGCGGCGGGCGGCCTCGCAATTGTCGCACGCGCAGCCGATCTGCGGGACGCCGGCGTCCTGGGCGCTTCCAAGCACCACGCTGTGCACGGCGGCCCCAGCGCCAGTCTGGTCATAGCTCAACGCATTAACCAACGGGGCGCTGCATGTGGCGTGCTGAGGCAGCGCGATGTTGCGGCGACCGTTGCGGGCGCCATGGTGGGGGCGGGGATCTTCATCGCGCCCGAGCGCCTCGTCGAAAACGGCGCGCCGCCGCTGCTGATCCTCGTCCTTTTCGCGGCGGCGGGGGTCGTCGCGGTCTTCGGTGCCTTGACCCTGGCGCGTCTGGCCCAGGCGATGCCCGGCAACGGCGGGCCGTACCTCTACCTCGCCGCCTTGCACCCGCGCTTGCCGTTTCTGTTTAATTGGAGCCGCTTCTGGGTGATGCAGACCGGCGCGCTGGCCATCCTGAGCCTGATTGCCGCGGATTTCGCGATGCAGGCCTTCGGGTACGAGAATTGGTATTGGCGCGCCGTGCTGGCGATGGCGTTGCTGGTGGGCGTGGCCGGGATCAACTCGCGGGGCCTGCGCACCGGCGCCCGCTTCCAATGGGCCATGACCGGGTTGAAACTGGCGGCGATCCTGGCCGCTAGCATCGGCATTCTCGCCGTGGCCGAGCCGGGCAACCTGCGGGTCGCCCGCGGCACCGCGAACCTGGGCCTCGGCTCCTGGATGCTTACCGTCGTCTTCGCCTTCGGCGGCTGGACCCAGGTCACGTTCCTGGCGGGCGAGACCCGGGGCGACCTGAAGCGCCCCATCGTCGCTGCCATCCTTGGCGTCACGGCGCTGTACCTGGTCGCCGTCGCCGCGATGCTGCTGGCCCCGGCGGCGCAGGGCCGCCTCGCCCTCGGGGCGGCCGAAGCGGTCCTCGGTCCCCGCGGCGCGCGCGTCATGAGTGGCGTGATCGCCCTCACGGTCCTCGGGACCCTCCACACCATGACCCTCACGGG
>JBFJYU010000418.1:0-2030 GCA_041622435.1 Thermoplasmatota archaeon
GGCTACGGCGAGCTCCGCCGACGCTTCGGCTGGTCCAACGGCGTGCTCAGCCACCACCTGCATGTCCTGGAGCGCGCCGGCCACATTCGTGTCTCAAGACGGGGCACGCGACTCCACTTCCGGGACCCCGCCTCGGCGCGACCACCCCTACCCGCCACGCAGCGAACCATCCTTGCTCGCCTGGAGGCAGGCTGGACCGGCAGTCAGGCGGCGCTGGCGGCTGATCTCGGAGTCTCCAGGCAGGCCGTTCATGCCCACGTGCGCGATCTGGTCGCCGCGGGACTCGTTCGCGTCAGGCACGACGGCAGCCGGACCCGGTTGGAAGCACGACCCACGGCCGGTCCCCCACCCGGGTAATGGCGGGCTGCGCCAGTGCGCGCCCGCTACACGCCTGCCAGCGAAACCCGCCGCAGGGGCCGGCGCAACCGCAGCCCCAGGACCACATAGGGAAGCGCAACCAGCGCCACCAGGGCCCACGAAACCACGTCTCCGGCATCCACGTAAACCAGGTACGTTCCCCCGGCCAGCATCACGCCCGGGGCCACGGCAAAGAACAGTCGCGGCGCCGGGTCCTGTAGGGTTGCCACCGACGGGAAGGTCACCACGGCGTTGTGCAAGGCCGTGTTGCGGCGCAGATGGACCTCGATGCGGCACGCCTGCTGGGCGGTTACCGCTGCCATGGCTCCGGCCACCAGGGCCACCATGAGCGCCAGCATCCTGGCAAAACCTGCCCCGGCGCTGTCCGGCCCGCCCGGCGGCTGCATGGCCAGCAACATGTACACGATGGCCGCGCCGGTACCCAGTAGGAGCATCTTCTGCACTCCGCCCAGCGCCTCGCGTAGGTTGTCTGCCAGCACCTCATCCGCGCTTGCCACGATGGCTGCACGCCGGGGCATGAGAAAACCGGACCGCCGGGTGCGCAGCCGCCGCTGGCTTGGTTCGAAAGGCCATTACGCCCCACAACCATCCCCCCGCGTGGCGCCCAGGAGCCTGCCAGCTCTTCTCCTGCTGTCGTGCGCGCTCGTGGCTCCGCTGGCCTCGGCGGCTGAGGATCCTGAGAGTGGGTTGCGGCTGGACCCGCTAGACCTTCCACCCAATGTCCGCGGCGGTCGATCCGTTGAGTTGACCTGGGAAGCGTCCGCCTACACGGCCAACCAATCCAACCTCCTGATTGCCACCGTCAGGCTGCCCGCCGGCAGCAACTGGATGGCCACCGTGGTGCCCGACGAAGTCATTCTACCGCCCGGCGGCAGCCGCACCTTCGTCGTCAAGCTGGAGGCCGACAACAACCCGGCCCCCCGGGAAATCGAGCTGGTCCTTGAGATTCTCGCCATCCAGGGCACCCGCTCCATCCGCCTCGTCGAATCCACCACCATCGCCGCCGTCGGCCACGAATTGGTCCTCGACCGCTGGAAAAACCCGCTCCCGGCGCCCCTGGACGGAGCCACCGGGGTCTTCCTGCTGGAATTGGCGGCATGGGCCCTCATCGCCGCGGCCGCCATTCTCGTCGTGGCGCCGCTTGCGAAGAAGCTCACCGCACGCACCAAGACCGAACTCGATCAACACATCTTCGCCATCGTCGCCACCCCCGCCTTCATCCTGATCTTCACCCACGGCATCCGTGAGAGCGTCGAGGTGTTCGACCTCCCCGGCTGGATGTTCCTCACCCTCGACCGCGCCTGGCAAGTCATCCTGGTCGCCGTCGTGACGTACGTCGTCTACCGGGTCTGGAAGGAGGTGGTCCTATCGCTCGGCCGCCGCATCACCAGCCGCACGGCGAGCGAACTCGACGACCGGCTGTACCCGGTTTTTGAAAAACTGGGAAGCGTCGTCATCCTGCTGGCCGGCCTGTTCTACATCATCGAGGGCTTCGGCGTCGACATGACCCTGTTTGCCGCCGGCGGCGCCGTCATCAGCCTCGTCGTTGCCTTCGCCGCCCAGGACACCCTAGGCAACTTCTTCGCTGGCATCTTCATTCTCCTTGACCAGCCGTTCAGAGAAGGGGATCGCATCGAGATCCGCGAGGAAGA
>JBFJYU010000419.1:0-2019 GCA_041622435.1 Thermoplasmatota archaeon
AGCGACTGCCGGAGCCCGTACGGCTCGCTATCACTCGTCTTGGCGGGTGCCTCGGCGGTCCGCCTGCGCACGCCGGCGACCGGCGGCGGCCAAGACGAGCAATGCGGCGATCGCCGTGACGTCGGCCGGGGGCGTTTGCTGGTTTGCCGCCGCGGCGCCGGGTTCGATCGCGAGCCAACTGGGGGCCGTGGAGGCTGCGGGCGTCGGGTCGATGGGTCCGCGGAGGCGGTTGGCGCCCGACGTTGCAGGCCCGTGCGGGCCCCAGTAATTGCCGGGCGTTTCGATGCGGCAATCCGGCGGGACGATGCCCTGGCATTCGCCTGGCTCGTACGAGAACGCCACATCGTTGCCAACGAACGCCGAGTCGCGGATATCGACGGCGAAGGGGCCGGCGGCGAGGGGGTGTTCGCTGTAGTCGCGGTGGCCGTCCGAGCAGTGTGGCGTATCCACCTTGCAGCCCACAGGGGGTCCACGGTCGTGCAAGACTTCCATTCCGATGTCATTGCCTGCGTACGACACGCGCGTCGCGACCAGGGAGGACCCGACGCGCAAGTGTTCGGCGGCATGGAAGAGGCCGATCTGGTTTGCCTGTACGGCGGAATCCTCAACGGAGACGCTTGACCCAAATGCGCGTAGGTGGAGGCCAAACCGGTTGCCGTGTGCCACGGCATTGCGGATGGTCAGTTCACGCGTATTGGCCTCGTCCAGAGCGAAATCGGCACTCCACAGAATCCCGTATTCGTAGCACGCAACGAAAACATCGGTGAGCAAGGCGCGCAGATTGCCTTTCGGCGTGACGGCAATGCCCGTGCCCCCCGCGCCCGCTGCGTCGGCCTGGCTTGCAGGTGGGCAATCCGTGGAGCCATTGCGGTGCGCCGGTGCGTCCCCCCGCACGGTCAGGCCCTCCACCGCCAGCACCGACGACGCGGCCTCGGTGCTGAATCTCAGACCGCCCACGGGCGCGACGATGTCGACGTTGCGCACGGTTGCCTCTCCATTGAGAACCGTGACGCCCACGCCGGCGGTGCGGATGGTCGCGTTTTGCAAATCCAGCCTGCCGCCCAAGGCGTTGATGCCGCCCGGCCATCCGGGGGCCATGGCGCCCGCTGGGAGCTCCTTGTTCGCGTTCCACTGGTCGTGGAAATCCTGCGTGATGTCTTCAATAACGAGGCCATCCGCCGCAACGTCAGACCATTGAGTCACCACTGCATGGTGGCCGCCGGTCATGGAAACGTTCTCAATTCGGAGGTTCGCGCTTCGATCCACCCAGATGGCCGGGAAATATTTGGCCGCATGGTCGTCAAAAACAAAGGTGATGTCGCGCAGGGTGACGTGCAAGTCGATGTCGGCGATCCAGATGCCGGGCGATTCGCCGTATGGGATTTGCCACCCGCTGATGATGAACGGGTCAAGTGCAGTGCCGGTGCCTGACCTGACGCCGTTGCCGGTCAGCACGTCCGGGCCCAGCAGATCCGTCGGCGAGCGAATCTTGATGGGCTCGTGGGTGGGGTGAAAGGCTGCATGGGCAACCTGCCCCGGTTCGCCGGCCGCCCCGTGCAACACGGCGACCGACACGAGGGCCAGGATGAGGAGCTGGGTGGCGTGCCCCATTGACCGCGCTCTAGCGGGTTTCCCTTGATGGTTGTTCCCCGCTCGTGGGCCCATGCCTGATCGGGGCCTCCCGCGGCCAGCCCACGGCTATACCCTGCTGGCGCAGGGCCGCTCCGGTCGGGCGGAATGTGGGGAGTGCCATCGGCGCTCCAGGGGGACCTTGGCCAAAGGGCGGGGGGCCGTCGCCTCTTTAGCCGCGGGCGCGGATGGCTTGGTGGTATGTCTGGTCCGGATGGTCCGACGCCTGATGCACGCGAGGTGGCGGATGCGTTCAGGCAGCACGCCGAGCGCGTGGCGCGTCAGGTGCGCGATGTGGCGGAGGAGGCCACGTCGACGTTCATCGTGCGCTTCAAGGAGGTGGTGGCCTCCGAGTTGGACAAGCATCCGGAGGCTGTCGGCGAGGTGAAG
>JBFJYU010000420.1:0-2001 GCA_041622435.1 Thermoplasmatota archaeon
AGTAGCGGCCCGTGAACGCGGGCTCCGTGCCGGCTTTCTGGGTCACCGCGTACTCCTCGGGGCTGAGGCGCTGGCGCAGTTCTTCCTTGTCCGGGTCCACGCGTCACCATGGCGGCGCGGCCCCCCTGAAGCTTGCGGTACGGACACTGGCGCGCCGCCGCTCCTTCGCCGATTTGGCCAGCCTCCGAGCGCTCCGGCTTTCAACGGCGCGGCGCTCGGACGCCCGTGGCGCGCCTGCCGAGCCCTCTGCTCCTGTTTCTGCTCGTCGTTGCCGGATGCACCACCCCGGCGCTGGAGGGCGAAGGAGGGCCCCTGGAGGAGTCCTGGGGGACCCCTGGAACGGAGCCTCTGCCCCTGTGGCGGGGCAACCTGGCGCGCACAGGCTACGAGCCGGGCTTCACGCTCCCGGACGCCGTGTCGGTCGCTTGGCGGCTGCCGTCGTTCAACGTGGGCACCCACACGGCCGCCAAGGGCTCCGCCCTGGTTGCCGGCGACACGATCTACGCCGCCGCCGACTCGGGCATCCTGTACGCCATCGACCTGAACGGAACGGTGCTGTGGCAGGCGCAGACCGGCCCGGCCCGGTTTGGCATCCATGGCACGGCCGCGGTGGCCGACGGGGTGGTGTACATCGGCGCCTACGACGGCGTCCTGTACGCCTACGACGAAGACGACGGCTCCCTGCGCTGGAGCACCAAGGTCGGCGGCTCCATCGGCTCCAGCCCCCTCGTTTACGACGGCCTGGTCTACGTCAGCGTCGAGACACCCGAGCCCGACGGCCACCTGTCCGTTCTCGACGCGGCCAGCGGCGCCGAGGTTTGGCGCGACGAAAGCCCCACCGACCACCCGCACAGCAGCGTCTCCCTGGACCCGGCGCGCGGCCTGGTCGTCTTCGGCGCCAACGACGGCTACCTGTACGCGTACGACATCGTCAACCGCAGCCTGGCGTGGAGCTTCGAGACCGGCGGCGCGATCAAAGGACCCGTCCTCCTGGCCGGCGGCAGCGTGTTCTTCGGCTCGTGGGACGAATACGTGTACCGCGTGTCCCTCGACGGCGAGCTGCTGTGGCGCCACCACACCGGGGACCTCGTCATGTCCGGCCCCGGCCTGGACCCCCGCACGGGCACCCTCTATGTCGGCTCCCACGACGGCCGCCTTTACGCCCTGGACGCTGCCAGCGGCGCGCTCCACTGGACCTTCAAGACCGGAGGGCGCATCATCAGCAGCCCCACCGTCGTCAACGGCGGCATCCTGGTCGGCTCCTACGACGGCTTCCTGTACGCCATCGACGGCGACGGCGTGCCAGTCTGGCGCTACGAGATGGAGGGCCGCGTGTCCTCCAGCCCGGCGGTCCATGGCGATCTGATCCTCATCGCCGACCGGGCCCCCGACACCACACAACCCGGGTCGCTCGTCGCGCTGCGCGCCAGTTGACCGAGGCCCGGCCCCCACCCCGGCGGCCCCGGAAAACAGGCGAAAACAGTCCCCCTCAAGGACAAAAACGGCTGCCATCGAGAGCCCAAACCTCTCCTGGCCGGCTCGTTAGCGTTAAATGGGGTACCTGACTGGCCGGCTCGCTCGCCTGCGACGATCGCATAGCCTGGTATTGCGGGGGCCTGCTAAGCCTCTGGGTATCTGCCCACGGGAGTTCGAATCTCCCTCGTCGCGTAACGGGGTCACAAGCCCCGCGCCGCATGCGGCGTCCTTCACCCAATTCGCAAGTGCGCGGGAAGCGTCGCGCCGGCAAGGAGCCGGTTCGGGCTGCCCGCGCGAACCATCCGCGGGGGTTGCCAAGCCTGGTCAACGGCGCCAGCTTGAGGGGCTGGTCCTTAGTGGTTCGCCGGTTCGAATCCGGTCCCCCGCACTACCGGTTGGAGTTCGTAGAACTCCAAGCGCCCGAGGCCGCAGGCCGAGGGAGACCGCGAGCCGGGCGAAGCCTGGCTTGCGGGGGTTGGAGTTCGTAGAACTCCAAGCGCCCGAGGCCGCAGGCCGAGGGAGACC
>JBFJYU010000421.1:0-1963 GCA_041622435.1 Thermoplasmatota archaeon
CTGGGCACCGGGTTGGTCCCGACCGTGATGGGCTCCCACGTCGCGCCGGCGTCCTCACTCGCCCACAGCGGCGACGGCACCCGGAACGCGCCGTGGGTGCAAGCCAGCATCGTTCCGTCAGGCGCAATGGTGAGTGACGTCTCCGAATCGGCGCCCGTGCCCACGAGAACCGGGTCAGCAAAGCGCGCCTGGACGGCCGCGTCCACGGCGGGGGCTGCTGGGGGCCAAACGCGAATCTCCACGGTGAAAGGTACGTCAACGCCCTGCGTATCAAACGAAATGACCTCGATTTGCCACGACTCCGCTTCCCGGTCAGCCCAGGCGCCCGCCCGGCAGGACGCCACAAGGTCGCCGCTTGCGCCGATGCCGGCAGGGCCACCCGGACCACCCGCCGATTGACACAAAATGGCCGCCGCCGGCCCGCGCACGGCCAAATCCAGGTCCTGCTGCGCGTCGGACCACGTCAGGGTCGTCGCGACAATCAAATCAGGGCCGGCGGGCACATCTAGGACCGCCGAAGCACCCGTTGGCGCCACGCCGCCCAGGTTGGGGCCGACCGTGCCATTCCAGTACAACACGACCCCCTCGCTCGTCGCGGCGGCGGGCACGCCGTCCAGGGCAAAGCCGACAAAGCGTTCCCTGGTGCCCGTGCCGGGATCGTCCGCTGCCGGGCCCTGCCCGAGGCATCCCGTGAGCGCCAGCACAAGGGCAACGGACAGCAAGCTTCGCGCAACTTCAATCGGCACGCCCGAGCCAGACGGACCCGGCATAACCTGTTGTCGGCGGGGCAACCGACGCCGCCGGCAGCCGCGGCGCCCTACAACGGAATGTTGCCGTGCTTCCGCTGCGGCTTGGTGACCCGCTTGTTGACCAGCGTCTCCAGGGCCCGAATCAGCGCCGGCCGCGTCTCCTGCGGCTCGATGACATCATCGACGTACCCCTTGCGAGCGGCGACGTACGGGTTGGCGAACTTGGCGCGGTAGTCGTCGACGAGTTCGGTGCGCTTGGCGACGAGCGCCTCGCCCTCCAGGCCCTTGAGTTCGTTGCGGAAGATGATGTTCACGGCGCCTTCGGGGCCCATGACGGCGATTTCGGCGCCGGGCCAGGCGACGTTGTAGTCGGCCCGAACGTGCTTGGAGCACATGACGTCGTAGGCGCCGCCGTACGCCTTGCGCGTGATGACCGTCAGCTTGGGCACCGTGGCCTCGGCGTAGGCGTAGAGCAGCTTGGCGCCGTGACGGATAATGCCGCCGAGTTCCTGGCTGACGCCGGGCAGGAAGCCGGGCACGTCGACAAACGTGACGAGCGGGATGTTGAAGGCATCGCAGAACCGCACGAACCGCGCCGCCTTGGTGCTGGCATCGATGTCCAGCACGCCGGCCAGGTTGTTGGGCTGGTTGCCCACGATGCCGACGCTGCGGCCGTTGAGCCTGGCAAAGCCGATGATGATGTTGCGGGCCCACTCGGCGTGGACCTCCATGAAGCGGCCGTCGTCGACAATGCGGCGCACGACCTCCACCATGTCGTACGGCTTGTCGGGCGAGTCCGGCACGAGGGTGACCAGGTCCGCGTCCATGCGGTTGGGGTCGTCCGTGGGCGGCACCAGGGGCGCCTCCGTCAGGTTGTTGCTGGGAACAAAGGACAGCAGGTCCCGAATGCCGCGGATGCAAGCCTCCTCGTCCTCGTACGCAAAGTGGGCCACGCCCGACTGGCCTGCGTGGGTGTGGGCGCCGCCCAACTCGTCGAAGGTCACGTCCTCGCCGGTGACCGTCTTGATGACTTCGGGGCCCGTGATGAACATGTGGCTGGTTTCGTCGACCATCATCACGAAGTCAGTGATGGCCGGGCTGTACACGGCGCCGCCCGCGCAGGGGCCCAGGATGGCCGAGATCTGCGGGATGACGCCCGAGGCCTGCGTGTTGCGGTAGAAAATCTCCGCGTAACCCGCCAGGGACACGACGCC
>JBFJYU010000422.1:0-1958 GCA_041622435.1 Thermoplasmatota archaeon
CCGCGGCGGCGCGGGCGACGTTGAGGGCACCCACGGCGTTCACGTCGAACGCCGCGCGCGGGTCCTCCTCGCAGCGGTCAACCTGATGGAATGCCGCGCAGTTGACAACTACATCCGGCTCCGCCGCCGCCAGCGCGCGGGCAACGCTCGCCGGATCCGCCACCTCAACCTCGTCGTGCCCCAGCGGCTGGATCGTGCGACCGTCGCGCGCCGCCACCTTGAGGACATCCGTTCCAAGCTGGCCCGTGGCCCCCAGGAGGGCGATTCGCTTCATGGGGCCCGCACCGGCGCGCCGGGGATGAAGGTGACGAACTCCGCAAGGGACCAGTTCGACCGCAGTGGCCGTCACCCCGGCGCGGCGGCGGCGCTGCGGCACGGGCAACGATGCAAGGCCCTTTCAAGCCGTTGCAGGACTGGCACTCGATGAAGTGGCGCCTGGCCTTGCTGGCCACGGTCCTGATGGTTCCCCTCGTCGCCGCCCACGGCGTTGACGAGGATGACGCAGGATTCTTGCAGGACAGCGAAGGCCTCGCTGTCGGTCCGTTCCTCTACCTCGGGGCCAAGCACATGGTGACCGGCTACGACCACCTGCTCTTCTTGGTCGGCGTCATTTTCTTTCTTTACAAAATGCGCGACGTGGCGATCTACGTCAGCATGTTCACGTTAGGCCACAGCACCACCCTGCTCGTGGGGGTGCTCGCCGACATCCCGGCCAACGCGTACCTCATCGACGCAGTCATTGGCGCCAGTGTCGTTTACAAGGGATTCGACAACATCGGCGGATTCCGGCGCATCTTCGGCGTGCAGCCCAACACAAAAATTGCGGTCCTGATCTTCGGCCTCTTCCACGGCTTTGGCCTCGCCACCAAAGTGCAGGAATTGGGCTTGTCCCGCGACGGCCTCGTCGGCAACCTGATTGCCTTCAACGTCGGCGTCGAGGCCGGCCAAATCCTCGCACTGGGCGGCATCATCATCGCCATGGATTTCTGGCGCCGCCACCCCTCGTTCCTCCGCCACGCCCTGGCCACCAACATCCTGCTCATGGTCGGCGGTTTCATCCTCATCGGCTACCAACTCACCGGCTATTTCACGACGTGATTCCATGACCGAACCGAAGATTCCAATAGACTTCGACGCACCCCCGAAGCGAACCCTCGTCGAGGCCACGGCCATCGCGGCCGGCGTGGCCGCAGTGGTGCTCGTCCTGTTCATCCTGCCCGCCGAATATGGGGTGGATCCAACCCGCTTCGGCGAGGCGATCGGCATCAAGGGCATGGCCGCAGGCGCCGGCGTGGAAGCCGCGCCTTCCCAGGCCCACGTCATCGAAAACCAACCGTTTGTTACGGACTCGGCTGAATTGACGCTCCTGCCAGGCGAATCATTGGAGTACAAGTACCAACTCGCCGCTGGCAGCGGGCTCCTCTACACATGGTCGTCGTCCGGCCCCGTGTACTTTGATCTGCACGGCGAAGGCCCCAACGGGTCCTTTGCGTCCCAGCAAACCGGCGACGCATCGTCCGGCGACGGCCTGCTCAGCGCTCCGTTTGAAGGAACCCACGGCTGGTACTGGCGAAACGACGGCTTCGTCGCCGTCACCATCAACCTGAACGCGGCCGGACACTTCGAGACGGTTGGCGTCGTCTGAGGAGGCCAGGCCCGCCAAGTGCAGGGGCCAAGGCCTGTTGGGTCGTCCCGATCGGGATCCTCATAGCATTCAGACATCATGCCGCGCACATGGACACAATCGTATGAGTCCCCATCGTATTGGCCGTACGACTCGTGGCACACGAAAATATCGTTGAAGGCCCCCGATGCATTCTAACGAATAATAATAATAATAATAGTTTGATTCGTCTTCTTGTCGATCCTCCGCTTGGCAAACCAGGCGGTACTACTCGTGTGTGACGTACGATGGCCCTGCCGGCGCTGCACATGGGGTTCACGTGCACCAGATGCGC
>JBFJYU010000423.1:0-1956 GCA_041622435.1 Thermoplasmatota archaeon
CATTCCACCAAGCGCCCGTTACTACCTGGACACGGTACCGGTTTTGCCTGCCCAACGGGTGGATGTCGTGATTGAGGGCCGCGCTGGCAACGAGGGCGTCTGGGTGGTGCACACGCACGTCGTGGACCATGTCACCAACGACAAGCAGTACCCGGGGGGAATGCTCACGAAGATCGTCTATCCTGGCTTCGAAGACGACATGACGCCGTTTGGGGGCGTTGAGCTTGCCGGGGGCTTGCCTTACACGCCGCCCATCCAGTTGCCGGCCGACTACGCACGCACCACGACCCGGGGCCTGGAGACGGCCGCCAGCACCACCGAAACGTGGACGTTCCCGGTCGAGATGCCCTGCGCCGTCAAAACGATCCACTTCACGGTCGAGGTGAACGCGCCGTCCAGCGCCATCCAGGTGCTGAACGAACTGCACCTGGAGATCTTCGCCCCGGACGGCGAAGAAGTGGCCGAGATCGACGTTGGTGCCACGCGGTTCCAGGAGTGGTTCTACGACGCCCACGAGTCCGACCTGCACCTTGAGGCAGGCACGTACAACGTGACGTTGTCCGGTCGCGCCGTCGACTCCGTGGCCCGCATGAGCGTCGCCGTGGACTATTATGACACGCTGGAAGAACTGGCCTACGCTGGCAACCCCTGCAACGAGGCCCACTAAGCGGGCCTGGCACAGCCAGGGTCGGCCGTAGGACAACCTTCGCGCCCGCGCCGCGCAGGGCAACCGTCTAGGCCGGGCGCGGGCTCGGCCGCGCCATGACCTACAAGATCTTGGCCGCCGCGGCGCTGATACTCCTCTCCGGGTGCCTCGACGACGCCGGCAACGCCGACGCCGAACAGGACCTCATCCAGTCCACTGGTTCCGACTTCGAACCCGTCACGTTCGCCTTCGACGGCGAATTCCTGGCCGGCGGCGTGGACCCGGCCCAGGAATTCACGTTCGATGTCCCAGCGGGGGCCACGGAAGTCGCGGCACTCCTGACGTGGAGCATCCCCGGCGCCGTCCTCGATTTCCAGCTCTTGGACCCCGCGGGCGAGGAGGCCGCCGACGGTTGGGGCGAGAGCGCCTACCACCGCTACGTGACGACGACCCGCGCCCCCGAGCCGGGCGAGTGGACGGCTCGCGTCAGCATCGAGCGCGGGATCGACGCCCACTTCAGCCTCCAAATCGAGGCGCGACAGGCGGCGCCCTGGGGCCCCATCGAGACGACGTACACGGTTCCCGTGAACGGCTTCGTCGAGATCAACCTGAACATGGTCCCCGGCGACGGGTTCAACTTTACGTGGGCCAGCGACGACGAGTTGTACTTCAACGTCCACTACCACGCCGACGGCCAGACGGAGCGACCCATCGAGGCGCGAGCCACCAGCCTGGAGGGTAACTTCTCGGCGCCGGACACCCAGGTGTACAGCCTGCTGTGGCGCAACGAGGGTGTCCTGCCCGTGGAGGTCGAGGTGGCCGTCGACGGCACCTACCGCCTGCACTCCATGACCCGTGATGCGCCGGATCAGCCGTAGCAGCGCCGGCGATTGTCGGGCGCTTAGGGGGCGCGGCGCTTGAGCCACTGGGCCACGCCGACGCCCGCGAGCACTGCGCCCACGACCCAGAGGAGAGCCGTGGCCAGCCCGCTTCCCGGTGGCGAGGCGCCGTGGTCGTGGTCGCCGTGATCGTCCGACGCGACGGTCGAGCCTGCCGCCGCGATGTGATCCGCGTGCTCCGCGGTCGTTTCGGCCACCTTGTGCATCTGTTGCCCATGATTGACCCAGGTGACCGTGTCGCCCACGCGGACGGTCAATGAAATCGGCCCAAAGGACCACTCCTCGAAGTTTTCAGGCTCCAGGATGGCGATGGTGTGGTTGGCGGGCGCCGACTCGTTCGCCTCGATGACCGTGATGGACGCCTGCATCCACGGGTGCGGGTGGCAGTGGTACTCGAACGAACCCGTGGCG
>JBFJYU010000424.1:0-1955 GCA_041622435.1 Thermoplasmatota archaeon
CCGGTGCCGACCCAGAGCGCGATCTGGTTCGCCATCGTGCCGCTGGGCGTGAACAGCGCCGCCTCCTTGCCCAGCCGCCGCGCCGCCTCATCCTCCAACCGGTTGACCGTCGGGTCCTCGCCGAAGACGTCGTCGCCGACCTCCGCCGCCGCCATCGCCTCCCGCATGGCATCCGTGGGGCGTGTCAGGGTGTCGCTGCGAAAGTCGAGGGTGCGCACGGCCATCGGCCGGTCCACCGGCCCGGCGACCTTGAGCCTGCCGAACCCGTTAACCGGGGCCGTTGTCCTCGGCGCCTGTGCACCCGCGTTGCGCCCTCCTGCTCCTGCTGCCGCTTTTGGCGGCACCCCTGTCGGGGTGCTTGTCCATTGAGTCGTCCGCCACCGTGCGCGGCGGCGCCGATCACGCGCTGGTTTTCCTGGATCTGACGGCAGATCATGGGTTAGCCAACGCCAGCGAGCCGGGCCAGGTGCCGCTGGGATGGTCCATGGCCGAGTACGGCCTCGGCACGCTGCCGCCGACGTGGTACTCCGAGCCCGTGCCGCAGGACATCGTCATCGGCGCGGCCCACGTGACCCTGAGCTTCGCGGCGGAGCAAGCCACGACGTCGCTGCTGGCGCGGCCGGAGTACACGGCATGGTTTGGCGTCGAGGATCGCTTCGGCTCGCACCTTTTCTTCGACGGCCCGCCGTACCTGGTGGCGGGTGCGCCGGCCACCGTCGGCGACTGGGTTTCGCCACCACCCGGGGGCCTGGTGGTCCCGGCCGGCGAACGCATCGCGTTGCGCGTAGCATCCTACATGGCTGACGCCGAGGGCGCCAATCAGGTGGATCTGGTCGTTGGGGACGAGTCGGCACCCAGCCGCGTGGCCCTGACGGTTCGACCCATCGAGCTGCCGGAGGCGCGCGTGGAGCACGTGCTGGACGAACAAGGCGCGCTAGAGGGGACGCGCTGCACGGTGGCGGACCCGACCGGTACCGCGACGGCGACGTTTCCCCTTGAGGTTCCCGTGGACGCGGTGGGCCTCAACGTGACGCTCGCGCGCCTCGGCGGCACGGGCGCGCCAGACCTGGATTTCCTGATCTTCGACCCGGCCGGCAACGTGGTCTGGGGCGGCGAGGGCTCCGGCGGCGACGAGGCCGCCGTGCTGCTTCAGCCGAACCTGGAGGCCGTCGGGCCCGGGTCGTGGAGCATCTACGTGTTCAGTTGCCAGCCGCAGGTCGTCGACTACAAGCTTGACGCCTGGCTTCTGCTCGCCCGCTAAGGCGCCCGCGTGAGGCACGCCCCACGCCGCTCCTGGCGGCGATCGTGCCCGCTGCCGGTTCAGTTGGCCGCTTGCGAAGCCTGGAGGCGCAGGCCGTCCAGGTAATCGTGTAGCTGCTTCTCCAGGCTCAGAAGGTCCTTGTGGAGGTCTAGACAGTGGCGGAGCAGTTCAGCGCGTGCCATCAGGCCTTGGTCGACGCCGTTGCACTTAACGCCGGCGTGAAGGGGGAAGCAGGGACTGGTCATTGAGACCCCCGTGGCCTCCAGGGCCGCCGGGGGACGGGCCCTGTCCTGGGGCGCGACCGCCCGAAGGCGCGGCGCCGGCTTGGCCCTCGACGTCCTCGCCGCGATCGTAGGCCTCGAGCACGTCGAACGGATCCGGCAGGCCCAGCGCCTCCCACTCCTGGTCATCCAGGCGCCGCACACGGTTGGCCCAGTAGATCCACGCGGCACCCCCGTAAATCGTCATGAGCGCGCCGCCCATGGCGATGGCGACGGAAATCTGGCCGACGAACATCATGATGATGCCCATCACCGTCGTCCAGCGGGCGTTATCGATCCTGGCTTTCGCTTTGTCGACGGCGGCGGCGAGTTGTTTGAGCACCGTCTCGTCGACGGGGCGGCGGGGGTCCACGATGGGCCCAAGGCGGCCAACGTAGTAGCTGTTGGGTCTCGTCAGTGCCACACCAGCCGCC
>JBFJYU010000425.1:0-1951 GCA_041622435.1 Thermoplasmatota archaeon
TCAACTTAGCAGTCAAGGACGTTGCTTTCAAAGAATCGCGTGCCGGTCTCCAGCAGTTGCGTATCCATGTTGAGTTCGAAATTGTCCAGCAGGGCCCCGTCGTCCGAGTCGGATTCGAGCAGAGCGCAGAGAATGCTGAGTTGGACCTTGTCCGCGACAGGCGGGGCGCACCTGGCATCCGGGTCGGTGATCGTATGAGTTCCGAGGCCGCTCCCGGAGAACGAATGCGTCAGGCCGGCGAGGCCGGAGCCCGACACGGAAAACGAAACCGTCGTCAGGCCCCATCCGCCGGCGCCCGCGCTGGCGCTGCCAAAGAACGCGATGCCCATGAAGGCGTAGATGCCGCCTTCGCCTTGAATTCTGGTGCCTGAATACTCAAGACTGGTCACGGTGGCCACTTGCTGTCCCGTTTCGCAGTCGTAGGTGCGAGTGCGCTTCCAGGTAAACGTGACATCGTCCGGTAGGAGTGCAACGCCGTTGAGGCGATGGTCGCCAAGCACGGTGCCGGTGATGGTTTCTGTCATGTCGTAGGAAACGTGGGCGTCCGCCGGGGGTATCCCGAAGGCCGCTGCGACGAGGATGGCCGGGAGCAGCTTCGCTAATGTTGAGGTGTTCATCTTTTACTCCTGCCCGTGTGGGCCGCGCCTCTTAATTCTGAAGCGATAAAACCTTTGGTCGGCCGGGGCCCAAATGGTGCAACCATGTCGGGGCGGCCGCAGGGAACTCGCTGCGCGAGGCGCGCTTGGGTTCCGCCGCGGCTCCCCGCAACCGTGCCGACCCGCCGCAACCCTCAAGTCGCGGTTGGAGTCGAAGGCGCCATGGTCCGCATTGGACTCGTGCAGACCCACGCGGACGATACGCGTGAGGCTAACCTGGAGCGGACGCTGGCCCTGATCGACCAGGCGGCGGCGGACGGGGCGCAGATTGTGTGCCTGCAGGAACTGTTCCTCGGCCCGTATTTCTGTCAGGAGGAGGACCACGGCGAGTTCGACCGGGCCGAGGCCGTCCCGGGCCCCACGACGGAGTTGCTGGGGCGCAAGGCGGCCGAGCACGGCATCGTGATCCTGGCGAGCCTGTTCGAGAAGCGGGCCCGTGGCTTGTACCACAACACCTTGGCAGTCATCGATGCCGACGGCGCGTACCGGGGCAAGTACCGCAAGATGCACATCCCGGACGATCCCCGTTTCTACGAGAAGTTCTACTTCGCCCCCGGCGACGCCGAGGACATTGAGGGCGCCGCCGCGACGGCCAACGGATTCGCGGCGTGGGACACGCGCTTCGGCCGCATCGGCGCCTTGGTTTGCTGGGACCAGTGGTACCCTGAGGCCGCCCGCGCCACGGCGCTACTGGGCGCTGACATCCTGTTCTACCCGACGGCCATCGGCACCTGGCACGGCGAGATGGAGGTCAAGGAGGAGCAACTGCGCGCCTGGCAGGCTGTGCAGCGCGGCCACGCGGTCGCCAACAACGTGTACACCGTCGCTGTCAACCGGGTTGGCACCGAGGGCGAGTTGGACTTCTGGGGCCACTCGTTCGTCTTTGGCCCCGCCGGCGAGACGGTTGCCGAACTGGGCGAAACCGAAGAGGTCCGGGTCGTCGAACTCGACTTGGATCGCATCGAGACCCAGCGCCGCGGCTGGCCCTTCTTCCGCGACCGGCGCGTCGACGCCTACGGCGGCCTCGGCCAGCGATTCGGGGCCTAGTCCGGCCCATGGTGCGGGCCCCGGATCCGGACCTGGCCCGGGCTGGGGCGGAAATCGGACGCGGGCCCATTCTTCCCGGAGAATCCAGGCGCGCGGCGGCCTTGCCCCGCAAACGGTCAGGCCACCCGGCCCCGGCGACCCAATCCCCCAAACGGCCGAGGCGAAAACACCACAGGCTCCGCATCGAGATGAAAGGCTGTGCCGCAGCGCACGCCAGCCCACGGTGCGCCCCGTGACTACGATCCAGA
>JBFJYU010000426.1:0-1930 GCA_041622435.1 Thermoplasmatota archaeon
CCCCTTCTCGTAGTAGCAGTGCAGCCCGAGGCTCGCCTTGAGGCTCCGGCCGATGTCGGTGGTGGGCTCCCAGAACATCTCCAGGACGGTTGCGTTCCAGCCATCGAAAGGTACGGCCGTGCTCCAGCTCGCGATGTAACGGTCCACATCGACACCGGTGGCAAACGCGACCGCGCCGCATGCGGCGAAGCCGGCCGTGTACGCGGGCGATCGCCACGACGCATAGCACTGGATGTAGCCCTGCTGCTTGGCCACTTCGAGATACGGCGAGTCGCCGGGCAACAGCGGCAGCACTAGGGTGACGCGGGCGCCGTCGGCGGTCACCTGGCTGGACGCGGAAGTCTTGTCGTAGAGGGGATGGCTGGCCACCAGCGTGTAGCTGCCCGGGGCGAGGCCTGCAAACGAGAATCCGCCGTCGGCGTTGCTGGTGGTGTTGGCGTGGCCCACCAATTCGATGCTTGCGCCGGCCACGGGGCGCACCCTTTCGTCAACGACTAGACCTTCGAGCACCGCAGCAGCAGTTGCTGCCGCCTCGTGCTGGATGGACGGCGGCCCCGGGTGGTCGCCGGCGCACCCGGACAGCGCGACCAAGAGGGTCACGGCCCCGAGCCACACGAACCTCATCCGATCATGACCCCCGCCCGCAGCGTGGATCCGGCGACCTGAACGCCGATGGCCGCCAAAGGCTCGCCGGAATCCGCGGCGGTGCCGCCCACGTTGGCGCACGGGCCCGTGCACACATCGACCAGGGCGGCGTAGACGCGACCTTCCGGGTCCATTTCAACATCGAGGAAATCGTAAACGACTCCGCAGGCACCGCCGCCGCCCTCGCAGCGGCCGCGTGCGATGGGGTCGCCGTCCGGGTCCATGCGCGCCGTGGCGACGATCGGGTCGGCGTCCAGGGCATCCAGGATGAAGCCCGCGTACGCGTGCCAGGTGGCGTTGGCGAGTACCTGCTCGTCGGCCCCGAAGCCGCCGGGCACGTCACTGCCGACGTAGAATACAGCCACGCGGCCCTCGTCGCCGGCAACCAGCGACGGCCACCGCGCGGCCGTCAAGCCAGGCAAGCCGACTAGCATCGGCTCGCCCCACGTGGCGCCCGCGTCGCGGCTGACCGCCAGGCGGGGCTGGCTGTCCTGGTCGAGGAAGAAGTAGTACGCGTTGCCCTCCGCGTCGGTGCGCACGGCCGCCTCGTGGGTGTCCGTGGTAAACGAATCCACCATCCCCACGGAGTCGGTTACGCGCACCCGCTGCCAGGTGACGCCGTCGTCGCGGCTGATTCCCAGCCAAGGCTCGCCGCAGTGGCCCTTGGGCAGGTACACCGTCCCGTCGGGGCCAGCGTGGCCGTGGCCGTGGGTCCCGCCGCACTCGGCCGCGCCGTCCTGGGGGCCGAAAACGGGCGTCCCCGGACTCCACGTGATGCCCCCGTCGAGGCTGCGGGCGCACAACGACTGGACAATCTGGTTGAAGCACTGGTAGATGATGGCAGGATAGCCGATCGTGGTGGTCTGCGTTGCCGGCCCCGAGAAGACGGTTTCGTGGTCGGCCAGCGGCGCGCCGCAGGCGGCGGGGTTGCCGATCCAGGAGTCGCCTTCGTCGTCGGAGAACGAGATGTAGTTGCACGCGAGGTAGGCATCCACCGTGAAGATGCGGCCTCCGATGGGGTCGGCGTAGAGGTACGGGTCGCCACTGATGACAAACTGGTCCTGCCCCGCTACCTCGGGGGTCACATCGTCCCACGTGAGCCCTGCGTCGCGCGTTCGCATGACCTTCGTGACCGGGATTTCGCCGCCCAGCGGGTCCTGGTAGTGGATACCGCCGAGGTGGGTGGGATAAAACACGGCCCCGGAAGCCGTGATGGCCAGCGTCGGCTCGATGGCGCTCTTGTTGGCCACGTACCGCTGCTCCATCACCGGCAGCACACCCGGAA
>JBFJYU010000427.1:0-1873 GCA_041622435.1 Thermoplasmatota archaeon
GCCCGGCCGTCGCCGAGTTGGTCAGGCTCGAGCACTTTTTTCCAGTTGGCGCCGGACACGCCGCCGCCATGGAGCCCGCGCCCTTGGGCCTTCGGGTGCCGGCCCGCTCGACTGGCCCATTGTGCAAGTGGGGCGGTCGGCGGCCCCCGGCAGTCTCCGGCCGCGACCCGCGGCGTTCTACCCGGTCCTGAACGCCGTCGCCGTCATCGCGTACGAACCCGTGTAGAACGCGCCCCGCTCCGGGATGACCCAGAATTCCCATTGGCTCTGGCGGGCGTACGGTCCGTCCCCGCCGCCGACGTCAAGCCGGTAGACGGCCCGGCCGCCGGCCTCCTCGATCGGGTCGGGCCAGAGCACCTCTCGCGTCGATGCGTCGTGGTAGCCGAAGTCGATGGGCAGTGGCGCCGTGGCGCGGTTTTCAAGCACCACCTCCACAACCTGCGCGTTGAATGGCCCCACGGTGCCGTTGGCGACCCTGTGGGGGTCCCAGAGGCAGCGTGCCTCGCCGACAGGGCCGGACAGGCACGCGCTGCCCGCATCCGTGGGCCCCACGTGAATGAAAACATCGGGGGCCTCGTCGATGAGGATGATTTCCTGGGCGCCACCCCAGCGGTCCGGGTGGCCGGGATAGAGCGGGATTTCAAGGCCCCGTACGATTTCGACACGGATGCTGGCCGTCCCGGTGAATTCGTAACAACCATCCGATTCGTCGTTGAGAAAAAAGCCGAATTCCCACGATGACAAGATCTGGTGCGGGAGGTCGTTTTGCTCGTTGGTCGATTCGAAAACCATGGCTTGGCCGGCCTCCAGTTCCCCGACGCGCCGATGGGTCACGTCCGCCGCCGTCTTGACCATAACTGGGGCACGCCGTGACTGTCCAAGAGCCCGTCCTGCCAATCCATGGTCACCTCAACAAATTGCGTTCCCTGGAAGACCGTGGCGTCCTCCGGGGGCTGGAAGGAAATCACGACTTGGCCCTCGTTGCACAATTGCACGCCGCCGCGCTCCTCGGCCTCCATCAGCACCACCCGGTCGGCACCACGCCAGTAATCGTGCAGGTGTTCGCGCTGATCGGGCCGCGTGCCATTGAGGTAGCTGTAGTCGCTGGGATCGGTCACCACGTTGACATCCGGCCCCTCAACGGAAGCCAGTTGAAGGGCGTCAGCCGTCGCGGCGCCATGAGCCACCCCGCAGTGGCGCTCGTCACGGGGGCGGGCAAGCGACTGGGCCGAGCCATCGCCCTTGAACTCGCCGGGTCCGGCTACGACGTGGTTGTCCACTACCGTTCGTCGGCGGCCGAGGCCGAGGAAACCGCAGAGGCGGTGCGGGCCAGGGGCCGCCAGGCCTGGACGGTGCAAGCGGACCTCGCAGATGCGGAGCCGGAAGGGCTCATCGAATCCGCCGTGGCGGCGGCTGGCAACCCGCTGCGCGTGCTGGTCAACAGCGCCTCGATCTTTCCCGAGGCGACGCTGGACGACATGCAGTTCGAGGACATCCACGTCAACGCCCGCGTGAACACGTGGGCGCCCTTTGCCCTGGCGCGCGCCTTTGCCGGCCAGGCGCCGGAGGGCGCATGCATCGTGAACCTGCTGGACACCCGGGTCGCGGATTACGACTGGGAACACGTGCCCTACATCCTGAGCAAGCAGATGCTCGCCAGCCTCACGTCCATGCTGGCCCTCCACCTGGCGCCCAACATCCGCGTCGGCGCCGTGGCCCCCGGGCCGATCCTGCCGCCCCCCGGTGGAGACGAGGCCTACCTGAAGCGCGTGGCCGCCGTCCTGCCCCTCCAGCGTCATGGCGACCCCCAAGACATCGCCCGAGCGGTGCGGTACCTCGTGGAAAGCCCCTTCGTGACGGGCCAGGTCCTTTA
>JBFJYU010000428.1:0-1870 GCA_041622435.1 Thermoplasmatota archaeon
GCCCGACGGATGCCATGCGGGAGGCGATGGCGGCGGCCGAGGTCGGCGACGATGTCTTCGGCGAGGACCCGACGGTCAACCGGTTGGAGGATGAGGCGGCGCGGCGGCTGGGCAAGGAGGCGGCGCTGTTCACGCCCAGCGGCACGATGGCGAACCAGATCGCGCTCTGGGTCGGCACCGGCCGCGGCGGCCAGGTCGTTTGCGAGCAGAACTGCCACTTGGCGCTTTATGAAGGCGGCGCGGCGGCGCTCCTGTCGGGCGTGACGCTGCGCACCGTCGCTGGCCGGGCGGGCATCTTCGATGGCGACGCCGTCATGCCGCACATTTTCCCCGACGACCCCCATTTTGCCCAGACGAAGCTGGTGTCCATCGAGAACACCCACAACTGGGCCGGCGGCACCGTGTGGACGCCGGAGCAGGTGGATGCCATCGCGGATTTCGCCCATGATCACGGCGCCGGGCTCCACGTTGACGGGGCGCGGCTGTGGAACGCGGCCGTGGCGCAGGATGTGTCGCCGGCGCGGCTGGTTCGCGGCGCGGACACGGTCATGGTTTGCCTCTCCAAGGGCCTCAGCGCCCCGGTTGGCAGCCTGGTGGCGGGCTCGGAGGAGTTCATCGACCGCGCGCGGTACGCCCGTAAGGCGCTCGGCGGAGGCATGCGTCAAGCCGGCATGATCGCCGCGGCCGGCATCGTGGCGCTGGAAGACATGGTGGATCGGTTGGCTGAGGATCACGTCAACGCGCGCGACTTGGCGGCGGGGCTTGCCGCCATCCCGGGCCTGGAGGTCGACCTCGACGCCGTTCAGACCAACATGGTCATGGTCGACACGAGCGCGACCGGCCTGCGGGGGCCAGAGTTCTGTGAGGCCCTCGATGCCACTGGGGTGCGCTGCCTGCCCCGCGACGCCGGCTTCACGGCGCGTTTCGTCACCCATCGTCACGTGGCGAGCGGCGATGTCGTGGAGGCGGTGGAGCGGGTCCATTCGTGGCTCGACGAGCAAGCGGTCAGGGCGGCCACGCCGTAGGGGTGCGCTGTTCTTTGGGCTGCCACTAGCCTCGCGTTGAAGACGGGCCGGCGGCTTGCCGTGTCGGGGTTCACCATGCCTCGTGACCGACCAAGAATGACCATCCACATCCGCCTGGTCGGGATTTCCCTGATCCTGTGGGCCTTGCTTGCGCTGGCCGGCGGCCTCGTGTTGGGTCGCATGGCTGGCGTTGACACACTGACTCTTGTGGCGCTGCTGGCGGCTGCGTTTGTCCCGGTGGCCCTGTTTGCCGGCATTGCGCTGCTGACCAACATTTCGTGGGCGCGCAAGTGGGCCATCGCTGCCAGTATCATGGCGTTGCCCGTGGTGCCGCTGGGCACGGCCGTCGGCGCGTACGGGCTCTGGGTGCTCACGCATGCCGACACCGTGGCGCTCTTGACCGCCCGGCAGGCCGCAGAGGCCAGCCGCACGGGCTAAACGAAGGGCCCCCGGTTGGGTGCTGTGCCCGAGATCACGTCGCGGTTTGTCGATTGTCACGTGTTTCGCGTGCTCCCCGACGGGCGCGACGAGTGGCTGGTGATGCTGCGGGCGCCGGACATCCTGCTGGGCGGCACCTGGCAGATGGTGCAAGGCCACATCGAAGCCGGCGAAACCGCGTATCAGACGGCGTACCGGGAGTTGAAGGAGGAGACCGGCCTGACGCCGCTCCACTTCTACCAGGCCAGTTACGTGAACCGCTTCTACCTCGCCAAGTCGGACCAGATCATCCTGAGTCCCGTCTTCGCCGCCCGCGTGGCCGCCGACGCGCAAGTGGTCCTGTCCGAGGAGCACACCGATTTCCGCTGGGTGACGCACAAGGAGGCACTAGCCGACTACCCGTGGCC
>JBFJYU010000429.1:0-1869 GCA_041622435.1 Thermoplasmatota archaeon
AAGAGCAGCGCCGAGAGGGCGCTCATCACCAGCACCAGGGGCAGGGCCCGGAAGGCCAGCACGAAGGACGCCGCGGGGTCGGTGACCTCGGCGGGGAAGGCCCCGCCCCCCAGGTAGCCGAAGACGAAGGAGGTTCCGGCGGCGGTCCTCGCTCAGCGCCCAGGCCAGCGCGGCCAGGGCCAGGAAACCGAGGGCGCTGTGCCAGGCCATGTTTCCCACCTCCCCGCTGCAGCCGCTGTCGCTGAGGCGCCCGGTGGGGATCTCGACGAAGAAGGGCCGGCGGCCGTTTCGCAGCGCCGTGGCCGGGTGCGTTTGCTTGTGTGCGTGGCGCTCGCCGTTCACATCCGCAATGGCCCAGGTTTCAGCCACCGCGTCCCCGGTGCGCGGCGCCAGCAGGGTGTAACGCACCCAAAGACTGGCGTCGTCCTGAACGACCTTGGCGTAGAACACCTCGTAGAACCCGCGGCCGCCGTTCCAGCGCAGGCGATTCATGACGCCTCCCGACTCGCCCACCACAACCACAGGGCCGCCAGTCCCAGCGGCAGATCAGCCGCCACCACCGCCAGCACCCCGGGTTGTCCGTGCCAGGTCGCCAACAGGAAGGCAGCCGCCGAGCTGGAAAACTTGCTCACCGCCAGCACGGGTAGCAGATCACGGCGGCCGGCGGGGTCGCGGTAGACCAGGATGCTGACATGAACCAGCATGGCCATCAGCCCCGTCGTGGCGGCCAGAAACAGGTTCGTGCCGTCGAGTTGTCCCAGGCGGGACGCCTGCCTGAGGGTCCATGCTGTGGCCAGCAGGAAGACCAGTCCCGCCACCACGAACGTGACCGCGAAGGCAGCCATCAGGGGGCGCGCGGGGGGCGTCGTCATGGCGCCTCCACCCGAACCACCTTCCGGCTTGCCCTGCGGCCGGACTTTGTCCGGCTGGCGGGCGGGTTCGTGTCCGGGGCCACAGGTGGATCTGCCGCGCTCTGGGCAACGTAGCGCCGGGCCAGTCGGCGGGCGAGTGCCATGATGGTAATCTGGGGATTGCGGCCGTCCAGACTCGTCGGCAAAAGGCTTGCATCCGCCACGAAGAGACCCTCGTAACCGTTCACGGCACCGTGCACGTTCGTGACCCGCCCCATGCCGGCCGTCGACATGGGGTGGAACGCCTCCAGAAGCAGATTCCGGCGGCGCATGCGTGCCAGTGCCTGCACCAGTTGGGTGCGGTCACGGATGGGCGGACAGCCCCGCATGGGCAGGTACACGGTCCGGGCGCCTGCGGCCAACAGAGCCTCGGCGGCCATGCGCAAGCCGGCCATCAGGCGCTTGCCGTCGCGGCGCCGCAGCCGATACACCGGCAGGCTCCACGGGCCCAGCGTGAGCACGCGGCCGGAACTGCGATCACCGATCACGACGCCGCATGTGGCTGCATGCCGCCAGCCCGCTACCGCGTCTTCCAGGCGGCGTCCCTGGAGCGGCAACACCATCGCTTCGACGGCCGGGTGGGACACGGTGGCCTCCAGGACCACCCCGTCGCCGATCTCGCCGTAGACGCTCTGGGCGACCCCCTCCCAGGGGCGCACCTCCTCGTCGAAGAAAGCGGCCACCCGGGTAGCGGGCTGGATGTGCAGGTTTCGCCCCAGCCCCCGCACACGGACCCCGCTGCGGTGAAGCAAGGCAGGCGTGGCCAGGGCACCCGCAGCCACGAAGACGGCGCGGGCCAGGAGGTCCCGTTCGCCGGATTCGTGTCGGACCCGCACGCCGACGGCGCGTTTGCCGTGCAGCAATACCCGTAGGACCTCGGTGTCGGCGAGCACGGTGGCTCCCGCCGCCTCGGCCGCTGGTACGCAGGTCACATGCATGGCGTGTTTCCGGTCGCCGG
>JBFJYU010000430.1:0-1859 GCA_041622435.1 Thermoplasmatota archaeon
GGGTCGCTGGCAGCGTCCGGGTGGGAGCCGCTGCGTCGAGTGACGCAACGGCGGGGACGCCACCTATTGCCCCGGCCCGGCCGCCAGGCGATGCCAGCTTGCCGGCGCATGAGCGCTCGGCGCTCCTGCCGGCTTGCACGCCACCGGCTCATAGCACTTGTATCGCCCCCTGGAGCGAATGACGACGACATTGGCATCCACCAGGCGGGCCAGCCGGTTCTGCAGTGTGCTTCGGCTCCAGTTCATGACCCGGTTGGCCCAGGCGAGGATGTCCTTCTGCGCGGCGCCAGGATGGGCAAGAAGCCACTCGTAAATGATGTTGAGGTCCGGCTCGCGCAGCATGACCAACGACTCCCACCCGTCGGCGTAGGCGTCGTCGTTGTCGAAGTACCTCAGGGTGGACTTATGGGCTCGTTCGATGATTCGATTCTCCCGCTTGAGCATCCCCATGTGGTGCCGTCCGCTGCCGCACTGAACATCGGCGCCCCGCAAGACCTCGCGGAGTGTCGCGCCAGGGTTGCTCTGGATGTAGTCGTACATCCGTTCGCGTGGGGCCTCTGGAGCAGCCATAAGCCCCACGTGCCCACCAGATCAATAAACCTGCTGGTAGCATTCTCGAATACTGAAGCAATCGGCCTAGCCTGGTTCAAGCGGCGCCCGTCGTCACCTTCATCCCCCACATCCCTGTGCGCGGCCCATGAAGCGAATCGCACTGCTGGGCGCCACCGGCCAACTCGGCACGGATGTCCTCAAGGTCGCCGCTCGCGATGGCCGTACGATGATCAGCCTGGGTCACGACGAAATCGAGGTCGCTGACGCGGAGCAGACGGCGAAGGTCCTGGCGGCGACCAAGGCAGACGTGATCATCAATTGCGCCGCATTCCACCAAGTCGACCGGTGCGAGGAGGACCCGGAGGCCGCCTATCGGGTCAACGCGCTGGGTGCGCTCAACGTGGCACGGGCCGCCGCGGCCATGGGTGCGCGGGTTGTGTACGTGAGCACCGACTACGTCTTCGACGGCAGCCGCCAGCCGGATGCCGGCCCCACGACACCGGAACACGCCTTCACGGAATCCGACCTGCCTGCACCCGTCAACGTGTATGGAGCGGCGAAGCTGGCGGGCGAGCACGCAACACGCCTGGCGGCTGCCGACAGCCTGGTTTGCCGGGTCAGCAGCCTGTTCGGGGTCAGCGGCGCCCGTGGCAAGGGCGGCAACTTCATCGAAACCATCCTCAAGCACGCTGCCGGCGGCGGGCCCCTCAAGGTGGTCAGCGACCAGTGGATGACGCCCACGTACACCATGGACGCCGCCGAGGCCATCCTGAAACTCGCCGACGGCGCCGAGACCGGCATCGTCCACGTCACCAACCCGGAGAGCTGCACCTGGCACGCGTTTGCCAGCCATGCCGTGGCGCGAGTCCACCCCGATGTCATCGTCAACGAGGTTCCCGCCAGCACCTGGCCCAGCCCGGCAGCCCGGCCCGCCAACGCCGCCCTTTGCACCGACAAGCTGGCTGGCCTGCTCGGATCCGGGCTGCGGCCGTGGCGTGAGGCGCTCGACGCGTACCTGGTTGAGAAGGGGCATTTGGCGGCCATCCCACCCACCGCCTGACAGCGAAGCCCTGAAACGCGTCGCGCGAGTCGCTCGGACCACCCATGGCGCCCATCCGCTCCAAGGACAATTTCCTGGTGTTCGGCCAACCGCAGATTCTCGATGACGAGATCGACGAGGTCGTGGACACGATGCGAAGCGCCTGGCTCGGTACCGGGCCCAAGGTAGCCCGTTTCGAGCAGGCGCTGGCAGAGTACAAGGGAGCGCCTCATGTGGCTGGCGTCAACAGTTGCACGGCGGCGCTGCA
>JBFJYU010000431.1:0-1857 GCA_041622435.1 Thermoplasmatota archaeon
CCTGGCGGCGACGACGTGGGCTCGCGGCGCGTGGCGCCCTCCCTCCGACCTGGGCTTCGACGCATGGGTCGCGTCCTCCGGTTACTCGGCGTGGTCGTCGGCCAGCCTGAACGCGACGGTCTGGATGGCCTTCGGCGTGCTGGCTCTGGCGGCCGCCGTGGCGCCGGGCGCTCCCCGGGGCCTGCTGGCGTGGGGCACGTTTCTCTCGGTGCTGGGACTGATGGTGCTGGTCGTTCCGATGGCGATGTACCGGATCGTGTGGCCGCTGGGCTCCGAGGTCGCGGCGGCGGCCCAGGCCACGACAACGTACCGCGTCTGGCTGGCTTTTTCCGCGGCTTCCTTCCTGCCCGGCATCGCGCTGGTTGGCGTTTCTGCGTGGCGGGCCGGGTGGCCTTGGTGGCCCGGCGCGGCGCTGGCAGCCGGGGCCGTGGCTGCTTGGGCGCCGTGGTTTGCCGTTGAGGTCGTGGGGACCTTCGCCTTGGCTGTGGGCGGCGCCGGCGTTGCCTGGCTGGTGTGGCGGCCCTCTTAGGTGTCCCAGAGAATGCGTCGCAGGTCCTGGGATGCGTCGTACAGCGCGTCCTCGACGGGTCTCGCGGGCATGGAACGGCGTCCGAGCAGGACCCCCACGGCGGATTCAAGGGTGTGTTCGCTCACCTCGCCGTAGCCCATTTTGGGGTAGAATGACTGCTCGGTGGCGGCGGGGGACTTGAGGCAGGTTTCGCTGCTGGAGCCATCGAAGCTCGATGCATGCGAATCGGGCTGCGCCGTCACGCGGATGACGCGGTGCAACTCGGCTGCGGTGAGGCGACCGTCGGACAGTGGCCCCTGGCCCGGCGCCTTGCCTTTCTCCAGGTTGACGAGGTCGCCGCCTGCGACGATGTGGTCCGCGAAGTGGGCTCGCACCTCTTGCAGCAGCCGCGCCGCGTAGCCGGCGGCCCGCGCGCTGGAGCTGGACGTGCCGCCAAAGGTCTCCTCGCCGTAGCTGTTGGCTGCGGCCGCCCGGGTGCCGTAGCCGTCCATGACGATGTGGGGGTTGAGGTTGGAGAAGTCGGCGAAGCCGCAGTTGTCGTTGGCGCCCACCACCAGCACGCCCGGAATACCCGCGTGGGGACTCGTTTCGCTGGGCTCGGCGTAGAAGTTGCCCGCTGGAGCGACGACCAGCTTTCCCCGGTCGAGGGCGTATTGAACGGCGTCCGGGTAACCGCGCATGTAGGCTGGCGTTTGGCCTGCCACCGCGGTCTCTTCCCTCGCCAGGGGAAAGAAATTCTGGATGTTCGTGTGGATGATGTCGATCCACATCTGGTCGGCGGCCCACCGCAGCGCCTGCGCGTTGACCGTGTAGGGGTCCGGCGCGTAGGCTCCCTGGGCGCTGGTGTCGAGGATGGCGAGCAACGCGCCGGGTGCAAGGCTGTGTTGGGCTCCGGCGATCTGGCTGGCCGCCCGGGCGCCGTGGGCGTGGAAGGGCTCCGGGTCGTTGCCAACGGCGCCGTAGACGTCGAACACGGGAGCGGCGTCAGCGGGGTGGGCCCACAACGCGACGAGGTTGGTTCCCGGAATCCACGACGGCGGGTCGCGGTAGCGCAATTCGTTGAGTTCGTCCAGGGAGGCCTGCACGTCGGCGCTGTAGCCGCGCCCGAGGCGGATGTCGACGGCGTTGGCGGCGTTCGGGTAACCCGTGAGGTAGGCGCCGGGGTTGGCGGTGATCGGCCGCCTGAAGTCGGGGTGAAACAGGTTGACGCCGGTGTCGAGGGTGGCGACCACGACGGGGGGCGCGGCAGCTTCGGCCAGGCCGGCGGGTCGGGACTGGCTGGCGTCCCGTGCCAGGGGCGCGCGGGGTTCGAGGGCGCTAGGCAGGTC
>JBFJYU010000432.1:0-1855 GCA_041622435.1 Thermoplasmatota archaeon
GGCACCGGTCGCGGGCAGCGGGTGTTGGAGCCCTTGGAGTCCGGCCCCCCTACAGGCGCACGTCGCCGAGCAAGTCGCGGATCCAGCCAACCAAACGCTGGTGGGCCTCCAGCCCCTCGGGCGTCAGCCAAACCTCGTCCGCGCCCTCACCGGCGGTCACCGAAACGAACCTCTGCTTCTGGCAGAAGGCCAGGTAGCGGCGAAACAGGTCGTAATTGACGCGGCAAGCGCGCTGCAGGCTGCTCTTGGACCGCACGACGGGCGGTGCCCCGGGCTCGTGGTACAACGCGTCGAGGAAGCGGGCGAGTACGTACGGATTGGGCTTAGTCGTCAAGCAACCCCTCGAGGGGTGCGGCGGCCGCCTGCCGCCGCCAGTGGGCAAGGGCGTTTGAGGCGGCGCCGACGGATCGGCCGGCAAGGGCCAGCGCCGTCACGCAGACGCCTGCGACGAGCCAGAACTGGGCGGTTTGCCAGGTGCCGTACGGTTGCGCCGACAGGTCGAGCCATGAGTCCGCTTGCACGGCGATGGTCGCCTGCGCCACGAGCCACGCGTACAGCGTCAGGCTGAGTGCCAGCAGCGAGGCGACCACGAGGTACGCATCCCGCAGGCCGCGCAACCAGCGTTCGCCCTGCTCGGCGAGCGCCAAGCCCATGCCCAAGTGGCCGCTCGCGGCGCCAGAGGCGCCAGAGGGGCCGGCGGAGTCGGAGAAGTCAGAGGCCGTCGGCCGACGCCACAAGCCCAACACGGCCGCGGTGGGAAGGCAAGCCCCGGCGACCGCCTGGAAGGCGCCGTGGCGGAGGGTGGCGGCTTCCGGCATGGCGACCACGTGATCGGTGGGGTTGCGGTTGGCCAAGTCCTCCAACAGCGAGGCGCGAGTCGATTGCGACGCGCCCGACACCGTCCAGACCAGTTCAAGGAGGCTGTTGTCGCCGAAGCGGGCCCGTTCGGCCGCCGGGGGAAGCGGGATGGAGGCGCGGAACCGGTGGGCCTCGAACGCATCGGGGGCGGCAAACAGGTGGGTGCGCCCGGTGGAGGTGCCGTCCTCGAAGTCGATGACGTACACGTTGAGGGTCGCCCGCAGATCCTCCAGGCGCGAGTCATCGTACGAAAAGCCGACGCGCAGCAACGCGGGAATGCGAAACTCGTGGTCCCCTGGGCGAACGGTGAGTGTTCCCCGCAGTTCATCCGTCTCAAGCGAGGCCGTCGTCCAGCCGTCCAGCGCCGCGTTCTCGGCCCCTGCCAGGCTCGCCGACAGCCCCGTGAGCAACGCGCCTACGGCGACGAGGCCGATGGCGACCGGTCGCATCCATTCCACAAGCGTACCAACGCGGCCGGTCATATGACTGGCACCTCCACGAAAGTCGCACGGGGCGCCGGAGCTCAGGCGATGGTCACGAGGCGGCAACGCTCCACGTCGCGCATGCGTTCCAGCGACTCAGTCAGTTGCGCGATGCGCGCGGCGGGGCCGCCCACGATGAGCACGTCCATGCACAGTTCGGCCTCGCAGTGGGTGTGCATCATGGACAGGACGACGTCGTGGAACGTGTGGCGCACCTCGCTGATTCGCGCCTCGCGGCCGTGCGAGTACGTGATGGTGATGCTGCCGTGGGTGTGTTCGCGCTCCTGGCGGCTGGGTCGGGCGGCGTCCAAGAGGTAGGCCCGCAGCGCGGCGCGCAGGAACTCGCTGCGTCCGCGAAAGTCGCCGGCCTCGATGGCGTTGTCCACATCCGCGACTAGGTCGTCGGGTAGGCTGATGCTCACGACGGGCATTGTGAAGCACGAACCCCCAATCTTCATAACTCTGAGCATAGGGTTATGAACCGCGGCGTGTCGGCGGCGCCGTGGCGGAAGCAC
>JBFJYU010000433.1:0-1845 GCA_041622435.1 Thermoplasmatota archaeon
AGGCCAGGAAGTGCGCGTCGAAGTCGATCGTGGCATCCACATACCGATCCCACGCCTTCAGGTAGCGCTCGAACAGGGCCGGCGCGGCCGGGCCACCAGCGTGTGCCTGGAACTGCTCCCACGCGTGCGTCAATTGGCGCAGTGCACTCTGTTCGTGCTTCTCGGCGGACTTGAGCAACCCGGGGTTGCACCCGTCGCCACCATGGGCAGAGGCTGTCGGAACAAAGGTAAAGGCAAGGCATGTCGCGGCCAGCACAGCCATTGAAATGCGGTGCATGCCACTGCCTCGCCGGCGGGGTGACAAACGTATCGACCGGGTAAGGGGTCGTCGTCGGGCGACGGAGACCACCCCCTGCGTTGGGCCTGCGAAACCGAGTCGCATCCCCTCGGGCGTCTCCTCGTCAGTCGGTCGGCCGCCATCCGGACGGGGTTTCCAGGCCCGGCGCGGGCGGCGCGGGCGGCGCGGGCGGAGCGGCCACCGCTTAGCAATTCGCCGACGGCCGGGTGGTCACCCGGCAATCGACGACGCGCAAATCGGCGTCAACGACGAAGCAATGGATTCCCCCGCTCCAGCTGATCGTGACCGGGCCCACGGTGCGCTGGACGTAGAACGGGCCGGGCGGGCACGCAGGGTCGTCCGGGGCGTCCGCCGAGGCGGTGGGCACACATCCAAGGGCGACGAGGCAAGCGACGGTGGCGAGGGCCTTCACGACGAGCATCGGGTCCCCGAGTGGCGGCCAGAGTCATCCCCGTTGCGCCCCTGCAACCGCCCTCACCCACTCCCACCCCCGAGCCGTAGCCCACCCCCGAGCTGCCGTAGCTGCGGCCGCGGGCGCCGGGCCCACGACACCTGGGATCGTCGTCACGCATTCCCCGACCCAGCCCCCGCCCACGACACGCCCTAGCGAGGCGAGTCGCGCACTCTTAAACCGATGCCCACATTCGTGGCGTGATGCGAACTGGGGTGGTACAAACGGAACTGCGTGCGCTGGTTGATGAAACAGAACGGCAGACGCTCCCGCGGCGGCTGCTGGTCAGCGACCCGGAGCATTTCCGGGTCGAATACGTGATCAACCCGCACATGGCGGCAGACGATGGCAGCCCCCACGACATCGACGGCGCCCTGGCGCGGGCGCAGTGGGAAGGCCTCATGGACGCGTACCGCGAAGTGGGCTGCGACGTGCTCGCGATCCCAGGCGACCCGGCGCTGCCCGACCAGGTCTTCACCGCCAACGCGGTTTTCTGCGACCCCCGCGACGGCGGCCGCTTCGTCGCCGCCCATATGATGCACGAGGCCCGCGCCGGCGAGGTGCCACTGGCCTCCGCCGCGCTCAGGGCCGAGGGGTACGCCGAGGTGCCACTGCCGCCCGGTGTCGGCCGCAACGAGGGGGGCGGCGACCTGCTCTGGATGCCCGAGCGCCGGTTGATCCTGGCCGGACACGGCTTTCGCACCCATCTGGCCGCAGTCCGGGCCATCGCCGAAGGACTGGACGCGCCAGTGGTCCCGCTCGAACTGGTCGACCCCCGCTTCTACCACCTCGACACGTGCCTGTCGCCCATCGACAAGGAGACCGCCCTATGGTTCCCTGCGGCCTTCACGGCGGAAGGGCAGCACTTGATTCGCAGCCTGTTCCCGCGCCTGATCGAGGTACCGGAGCCCGACGCCGAGAAGCTTGCGGCCAACGCCCACAGCCCCGACGGCCGACACGTCATCATTGAGGAGGAGTGCCTGCTCACCCGGCGGCTGCTCGATCTGGCCGGGTTCGACCCCATCCCCGTGGCCACCGGAGAGTTCGGCAAGTCGGGTGGGTCCGTCAGTTGCCTGCGCCAGATGTTCTGGTAGGC
>JBFJYU010000434.1:0-1841 GCA_041622435.1 Thermoplasmatota archaeon
CGAGCCCTGCCACAGGTCGACGTCCGCGCCGGCGCGCATCAGTTCCAGGGCCAGGATGTGGCCGCTGCGGCCACTGGAGCGGTTGGTGACCACGCGAACCGGGTCCAGGGGCTCGGCGGTCGAACCACTGATGACCAGTGCGCGGCGGCCCGCCAGGGGGCCCGGGCGGCCCGCTTCGTTGGCCAGCCGGTGGATGACCGCCTCCACGATGCGCTCCACCTCGGCCAGCTTCGCCTTCTTCTCCTCGTGCAGCGGCTCAACCCACGTGACGCCGAAGTCTTCCACCAGGGTGCGCGCGTGCCGGCCGACGGCTGGATGATCCAGCATGGCCTCGTGCATGGCCGGCGCCACGACCACGGGTGTTCGGGTGCCGAAAGCCACCGTCGCGCACGTCGTGACGGTCGTGTCATCGATGCCCATGGCCATCTTGGCGACCGTGTTGGCGGTCGCGGGCGCCACCAGCAACAGGTCCGCCTTGCCGGGCACATCCCCCAGCAAGGCCACGTGCTCGACGGCACCGGTCAACCGCATGATCGGCTGCCGGCCAGCGCCGAAATGAATCGCCTCGGGGTGGATGATGCCCGCCGCCGCCTCGGACATGACGGGGATGACCTCGGCGCCGTGGCGAATCAGTTCACGCGCCAACTCAACCGTCTTGACCGCGCCAATGGACCCGCAGACAGCCAGCACCACCTTGCGACCGGCGAGGTGGTCCGACAGGCTGCCCCGGATGTTCTCGACCGGATGCACAAGCCGCCGAGGCGGAGGCCCGGCTTAAAGCCGGGCCCCCGGGGCCCTTACGGGCCCGCCACGAGCCCTTCCACGAGGGCACGCAGTTCGTCCAGTTCGGCGCGCAGCTCGGCGTTCTCCTGCTCCAGCGCGTCAACACGTGCATCGACGGGGCCGCTCCAGTGGCCCGGGTCGACCTTCACCAGGATGGAGCCCACGCCGGCGCCGTCGTAGTGGTCCAGAGCGTAGCCCACGATGGGACCTGACGCCACAGCCTTGGCGCCCACGCCGGGGACAGCACCCAGGGTGATGGGGTCGCCCGGCTGGATGGCGCCGTTCTCGGCACTCACCAGCGTCGGGACGCGGCCCGCCAGGGCGATCGGCTCCGCTTCGGCCGTCGCGTCGAGGACCGACTTGCCCATCGTGCGCCACGGGGACGTGCTCACGACCCCGAGCGGCACCGGGCCGCCGTTGGTCGCCGGGGCCAGCACGGAAACCGTGTGCTCCTCGGCGCCGGGCGTCACCACGCCGGTTCGAGGGTCGGCGGCGTCACTAACGTAGGTCAACATATCATCGGTCGCGTAAACGATTTGACCCGGCTGAGCGCCCGCCGTCGGGTACCATTCGGCCAAATCCGCCGGCGCGTCAGAGCAACGCCAAACATCGTCGAACCGGAAATTGGAATCCACCCGCCCATGGCACAACGAATTGGTGCTTTCATGATTTGGCAGGATTAGCCCCACGGTGTCTTCGACGTTCATTTTGTTGGACGCAATGAATGCGGGCAGATTATCGTAGAATTTGAAGGTGGCCGGATCGGCATTCCCGCCAAAGGCAATGCCGGGCTCGTTACCGGCCGGAGCTTCGCACCAGGTTAGGTTAGTGATTACGGCGCCGATTGGTCCGGTACCATCTGAGCCGGCCATCTTCACTGTTCTGGGATCGACTGCGCAGAATGTGACCGAGAGCTCATCAGTTCGCGTGACTCTCAGGGAGGCGCGCGGAATTCCCGTCTTAGAGCCTCCCAGTCTCAAGGTCGGGATGAAGCCCGGTGAAGCCCGTCTCCTTGACTTCACGGCGCGAAACGAGGGGTTTGCGACTTTGGCCAATGC
>JBFJYU010000435.1:0-1826 GCA_041622435.1 Thermoplasmatota archaeon
ATGATCAGCGGGTCCGCCTCCGCGATGACCCGATCGCCCGCCGCGGGACCGGCCGGCGGCGAGAGGAAAAACGCGCCCCCGGCTCCAAGCAGGGACCCGATCAGGCCCCCGAGGAATCCGAGCAGGCCGGACTCGAAGAGGAACAGGACGACCACCTCGTTGCGCGTCATACCGATGGCTTTCAGGATGCCAATCTGTTTGGCGCGCTCCATGACGGTCATGAACATGGTGTTGGCGATACCGATGCCGCCCACCAGGAGGCTAACGGCGGCGATGCTGCCCAGGAACGCCTGGATGGTTTCCGTGACGGCTGCCAGACTCTCCTGGATGTCCTCCGGCGTGATGATGGTGAAGTCCTGGTCCTCGGGGTTCAGGCCGCGGCTGCGCAGCAGCGATTGGCGGATCGCCTCGCGCAGCACCTCCTCTTCGAGCCCCAGCGCCCGCTCGACCACCATCTGCGAGCGCGGCTCGCCGGTTTCGCCGAGGAGGTCCCACGCCTGGTCGCGGGGAATGTACAGGTTCTCGGCGTCGTCGTCCAGGATGCCGACGACCCGGTAGCGCTGGCCGTTGATCTCGATTTGCTGGTTGACATCGATGGGGAGGTCGAACAGGTCCACCACGCCGCCGCCGACCACCACGCTCTGGCCTTCCGTGGACGCCAGCAGGCGGCCCTCCGCCAAGTCGGGGTCCACCACGCGCACCCAGTCTTCGGCCACCACGCCGTGCATGGGCAGCCGGACGGACTCCCCGCGAAACGACACGGCCACGCGGCCGTCGACCTGCGCGTGGACGGCCACAACGCCGATGGTTCCCCGCACGGCCTGCTCGTCCTGGGCCGAGAAGCGCAGGTCGTCGTCCTGCGGCGGGATCGCATTGGGGTCCCCCTGGATGGCCTCGGTGATGCCGGGCACGATGCGCACCTGATCGGTGTCGAGGGCCTCCAGTTCGGCCTCGATAATGCCCTCGACGGTCGATCCGAGGGTCACCAGCGCCACGAAGGCGGCGGCGCCGATGATGATCCCCAGCATGGTGAGGCCGCTGCGGACCTTGCGCGCCGTGACCCCGTTGAAGGCCAGCCGGATCAGGTCGCCGGTGCGCACGATTACTCCCGTCGGCGGCGCACGGCGATCACGATGCCAGCGATGATGGCGGCGGCCACCACGACGCCCAGCACGATCGTGCCGGTCCCCACGCCGCCCTCAGGCGCGGGCGGCGGTTCGGTGGCTTGCACCGGCACGGTCTCCTCGCGCCGGTCGCCGAGTTCGTCCGTGTAGGCGATTCGCACCGACGCGAAGTCGGCGGCGACCACCCCTGGGCCGACGCTGACGGTGAGGGTGGCGAAGTCGCCGGGGTCCATGGCGCCGAGGAAGGTGGTTCCAAGCGTTCGGCCGCTGGCGTCGAGGGCCCGCAGGACGACGGACGAGGCGCCGTTCTGGCCGACGTTTCCGATGGTCAGGGTCAACGCCTCGTTTTCCAGCGTGGCGCTGCCAACATCAAAGGCCGCGGGGCCGCCAATCTCCAACCCGACGCGCGAGGTCAGCTCACGCGCCAGGCCCGTCACGTCCCGGTAGGTCACGGCGATGGTCAGGGGAATCGAGCCGCCCGTGGCGCCGGGCGTGCCGGTTGCACCCCCGGAGGTTCCGGTGGCCACCACGACAGGGACCGTGAAGTTGTGCGATGAGCCCGCGGGCAGGCGGGACAGGGTCAGGGTGCCGTCCTGGCCCAGCGGCAGGAGCGCGTCGCCGGGCGTACTCCAAGTTAGCTGGATGTCCTCGAAGCTCGACGACGACGGATTGTGGAGGCGCACGACCAGGTCTTCCGTGGCG
>JBFJYU010000436.1:0-1824 GCA_041622435.1 Thermoplasmatota archaeon
GGTCGCTCGGCGCGGCGTTCAATCCGGCGGCGCTCCCCGTGCTGGACGGGTCACCCTGGCCGCCTCCGGCGCACGGGCTAGACAACGGGAGGTCGCATCCGTTCAGGCTTGCTCTGAGCTGGGGGATGGCGTCGTCCAGTTCCTGCGCGAGCTCGTCCATCGTGTCCATCGGGCTCCAGGTGACGCTGGCCTCAAGCGTGGCCGGGGCGGGGATGGGGCCGCGCTGGTTGGAGGCGGCCGTGGTTTCCAAGCCGGGCGCCGCGAGGCGGATATCGGTCTTCGTGGGTTCGGCGTCTTCGTTGGGCCCAACCGGATCGCTGACGGGCGCGGGCGCCGCCGGTGGCGCTGCGGGGACAGGTCCAGGCGCTGCTGCGGGCGCTGCTGCCGGTGTTGGCCCGTTGGGGAGGGCCATCGTTGGAATGCCAGCTGGCAGGGCCTGGGCCGCCTCGTGGGCGGCGTGCATGGCACTTGGCGGTGCGGGAGTCGCGGCCTCGACGTTCGCATGAAACTCCAGGGTGGTGGCCTGGCTGGTCGCGGTGGCGAGGAGGAAAAGGGTCATTGCTGCAAATTGACGCAACATGCTCCAACACCGACTTACCGCCTATTAGCGTTTTTCGCCACTTGGCGAATGAGCCGCTACCCACTTGTTTCACCCCAACGGCATGGCCCGTCCCACCCGTCAGCCCGCAGCCGTCAGGCCACCGGTAGCCCCACACGCCATGGGCCCCTGGGGCCGCGCACTCGCCGCCGGCTCCCGCCCCATACCCTTTTATCACAGTCGGAATCCCCGCTCCAACGCAGCCGCAGCCAGGGCCGGACACCACGTGTCTTCCTGGTGGAGCTTCAGCAGCACGCCGTTGGTGACCCCATGGGACGCAAGGAAGACAATATCAAGAAGGCCACCGAGATTATGCACAATCTCGACGGCATCCGCAACATCGCAATCGCCGCCCACATTGACCACGGCAAAACCACGTTCAGCGACAACCTGCTCGCTGGCGCTGGCATGATGTCCGCGGACCTCGCTGGCGACCAGCGCGCCCTCGACTTCGACGAAGAAGAGCAGGCGCGCGGTATCACCATCAACTCGGCTTCGGCCTCGATGGTGCACACCTACGACGGCTCTGACTACCTCATCAACCTCATCGACACCCCGGGTCACGTTGACTTCGGCGGTGACGTGACGCGCGCCATGCGCGCCGTCGACGGATGCATCATCTTGGTCTGCGCCGTCGAGGGGCCCATGCCCCAGACCGAGACCGTCGTGCGCCAGGCACTGCGCGAAAAGGTCCGCCCCACGCTCTTCATCAACAAGGTCGACCGCCTCATCAACGAGCTGAAGGTCACCCCCGCGCAGATGCAGGAGCGCTTCGTCAAGCACATCAACACGGTCAACCAGCTCATCAACGCCAACCTGCCCAAGGAGTTCAAGGGCAAGTGGGGCGTGCGCATCGAGGACGGCACTGTCATGTTCGGCAGCGCCTACCACAACTGGGGCATGTCCGTCCCCTACATGCAGAAGAGCGGCATGAACTTCAACCGCATCTTCGAGCTGTGCAACGCCAACGACGAGAAGACGCTGGCCAAGGAAGCCCCCATCGCCGAAGTCGTGCTCGACACCGTGGTTCGGTCGCTCCCCAGCCCCAAGCAGGCGCAGGACTACCGTATCCGCCACATCTGGCACGGCGACCACGAGTCCCCGATGGGCAAGGCCATGTGCACCGCCGACGCCAAGGCGCCGGCCACGTTCATGGTCACCAAGATCATGATGGACCCCCACGCCGGCGAGATCGCGGTGGGGCGCCTGTTCTCGGGTACGCTCAC
>JBFJYU010000437.1:0-1800 GCA_041622435.1 Thermoplasmatota archaeon
CAAGGCACCGACCCTTGGGCTGCGGACACGGACGGCGATGCCTTGCCCGACGGCCTGGAGGTTGGGCACACGTGCCTGAAGCCCCGCGACCCCGACACAGACGACGACGGCCTCGATGATGGCGTCGAGGACGCCAACCATAACGGCGTCGTCGGCGCGGACGAAACCGACCCCTGCCGGCACGACACCGACCGCGACGGACTGGACGACCACCTGGAATCCTTGGCGTCCTGCACAGACCCCGCCAAGCTCGACTCGGACGGCGACGGCCTCAACGACGGCGACGAGGACTCCAACCGCAACGGCGTCACGGATGCCGACGAAACCAACGCATGCCAAGAGGACAGCGACGAAGACGGCCTCAACGACCACCAGGAAGCACGATTATGCACCGATCCGCTCGTTGCCGACAGCGACCACGACGGTGTCATCGACGGGGACGAGGACCGCAACGGCAACGGATTTCGTGAACCCAAGGAAACCGATCCATGCAACGCCTACACTTGGGATTCCTGCTGGTTCGACATCATGGACGACTCAACGTGGGCCAAGCCGTGCCACCTGGCGGCAAAAGGGGCGATCGGCACCAGCATGGTTGCGATGGGCGGCCTAAACATCCTAGGCGTCGTCATCGCCTACCGCAAGGGGTGGGTCGAGCTAACAGGCAAGCGGGATGCTGACCCCGGTACGGCGCCGACCGCCGCCGAGGGCCAGATCAAGGTCCGATGCCTCTCATGCGGTTACGTCGACACCGAAGACGCAGGTTTCTGCAGCGGCTGCGGCGGCCGGTTGACGCCTGAAGAACCCGGCGCTTAGGGCGTGCGACCGGTCACTGCCGAACGACGGTCTGGTGCCGGGCCGGGCCGGTGCCAACGAGCTTGATCTGGGCGCCGGTCTTCTCGCGCAGGAATTGCAGGAAGAGCCTGGCGGGGCCGGGCAGGCCCTCCCAGGTGCCGTTGCCCAGGTCGCTCCAGCCCTCGAAGCGCTCGTACACGGGCTCGGCGCGGGCGAAGTCATCCAGGTCCGAGGGGACGTGGTCGATGCGCTTGCCGTCCAGCATGTAGTGGCTGCACACCAGCACCTCGTCGAGGCCGTTGAGAACGTCCAGCTTGGTGACGGCGAGTTGGTTGATGCCGCACAGGCGCACGGAGTGGTTGACGACAACCAGGTCCAGCCAGCCGCAGCGGCGGGGGCGCCCGGTCGTGGTGCCGAACTCGTGGCCGACGCGGGCCAGGTGTTCGCCGATGCCCTCGGCGGTCGACAATTCCGTGGGGAACGGTCCCTCGCCAACACGGGTCGTGTAGGCCTTGACGACGCCGACGACATCGCCGATGTCGCGGGGCGCCAGGCCGGAGCCACCGGACATGGCGGCGCTGATGCCGCTGCTGGTGACGTAGGGGTAGGTGCCGTGGTCGAGGTCGAGGAGAACACCTTGGGCCCCCTCGAGCAGGATGCCTTCGCCGGCGCGAACGGCATCCTGGAGCATCTTGGCCGTGTCCGTGATGTAAGGGGCCAGGGTTTCGGTCAGCCGGGTCAGGTCCGCCAGGATCTTGTCCGCGTCGAGCTCTTCCTTGGACCCGTAGGCTCGCAGGAGCAACTGCTTGAGCGCCACGTTGTTGCGAACCTTGCTCTCCAGGCGCTTGGGGTGCAGCAGGTCACCGGCGCGGATGCCGATGCGGCTCGCTTTGTCGGCATAGCAGGGGCCGATGCCGCGGCCGGTCGTGCCGATCTTGCGCTTGCCGAGGAACCGCTCGGTGACCTTGTCGAGGGTGCGGTTGTACGGCGCGATGACGTGGGCGC
>JBFJYU010000438.1:0-1796 GCA_041622435.1 Thermoplasmatota archaeon
GGGAAGGCGACTGCGAGGCCGACCCCCCAGAGGGCTGTGAACAAAGCGAGGGCGACGGCGCGGCGGTGGGTGATACTGGTCAGCAGTACCTCTTGCTGACGATCGTTGGCTTCGAGGGCGTCCACCTGGAAGCTGATAGCGCGATCACCGTGGCGCTCGACGGCCTCGTTGGCGTACTCGAAGCTGAAGCCTCGCGGGACGGACAGATTGACGCCCAAGGACCACCCCGGCTGCATGGACAGGTTGAGCAACTGGGTGTAGGCGGCAGCGGAAAAGAAATCGCGGGCCCTTAGGGGGTCGCCGTGTTCCTCCTTCAATCGCTTGGCGTATGCAGCCTCCGGATCCTCCGGCACGCCGGCTGTGCCCGCGTAGGCGGCAAGCAGGCTCGGAATGCTCTCCACTCGCAGGTATTGCAGGATTGCGTTGGCTTCGAGAACGATCGGCGGCTCCGTGAGCGAGAAATCTGTCAGGGCCTGATGCGGTTGCGTGTTCTTCCAGGCCAGTTTCAGGCCCATCACCTCCAGTTCAGGCACCGCCTGGGCGAGGTAGTCGGCGATAGCTCGCTCCTGGTCCTCTTGGAAGGCCGCGATCACTTCGGCGGCGAGGCTGGCCCGAAACACTTCTGCGGGCAAGTAGACCTGGCTGAGGAAGGTAGCATTCTCAGCGCTCACGTTGTAGGCATTCTCACCCTCGAGGGCAGCGCGGATTCGGTCGGTGGAGATCACGCGCATCTCCACGCGCAACCGGACGGCGGCCTGCACCTCGGCGTTGCCGCTGCCGAGGATAAGCCCGAGGGCGTTGAATTCGGCCTTGGTGATGTTCAGGTCCAGGTACAATCGAACGTCCTCGCGCGTGATGTTCTGACCGATTGCGTCGTAGACGGTGCTGACCGCCGGCGGGACGGTGCCGCCCAGCAGGCCATCGAGGGGCCCGAAGATTGGCCCCGCGTCGCCGGAAGGAGGCCCCTCCGGAGGTTCCGGGGGCCCCTGGCCCACGGTGGACATGGCGATGGTGGGAACCAGCAGGCAACATGCGACAACGAGGATGGTGGGCCTCATCATCAGCCTCCCAGGGCGAACCACGCCACGAGCCATGCAACGGCGGCGCCTAGCACGAGGCGCGCGCTTTGCTCCATGCGATCGAGGCGTGTCTCCAACCGGTGTCGATCCAGCCGGCGGAGGCTGCGCCCCACTCCCTCGGTCAGCAGGATCGGCAGCCCGGCGATGAGAACGGCGAGCGCGATGAGGCCGGGCAAAACGGGGGACGTGCCGCCGGTGCTGCGGTCAATGATGAAAACGACAGGGAACGCGGCAATCACGAAAGCAGTGGTCACCCGGCGAGCAAACACCCACAGGCGTCGCGAATCCTGAGATTGCCGCTGGGCCCCATCGGTCATGAAGCCTGCCCTCGGCCCCGCTTGGCTTAAGCATTGTGCGCCAAGACTGGGCCAAGTCACGAAGTGCAGACAACGCGGCGCCGGAGCCACCGGGGTGGCGCCCACGGCGCTGGACTTGTGTCGTCGGCAGGCGAGACGGTGATGACGGGAAATGGCGCGCCTCCCTGGATCGGTCGCTGGTGCGGATGGGCTTGCTGGGCAGTCGCAGAGTTCAGGCCACGCCGGGCTTGCGGGCGGCAGCCATCCGACGGCGCCCCAGGTGCCGGGCCCGTCGTTGGCCCCCTCGTCAACCCCTTCGTCACAGGACAGGTCCTTTATGTACCGGGCCGCCGACACCTGGGCTGGTGCCGCGATGAGCGAAGGTCAAGCCATGGCCCCGGATCGCATCTACGTCCGCAAC
>JBFJYU010000439.1:0-1773 GCA_041622435.1 Thermoplasmatota archaeon
GAATTCGGTGAGGTGCTTGTTGGTGCGGCTCTTCTCCGCGCTGAAACTGTTGGTGACGGATTACACCTTGGGGTTGCCGAAGATGCAGCCCTCCAGGTACATCTGCGCCGACTGGCTGAGGTACGCGCGCTTGCCGAAGTACTCGAACTCGAACAGGGTCGAGCCGCCTTCGCAGGCGTTGGTGGTGATGACGCTGGGGTCCACTTCCGTGAAGCCCTCCTGGTCGAAGAACTCCCGGATGGCCAGGAGCATGCGGTGCTTGACGCGCAGGATCGTGGACAGGTGGGTGCTGCGCAGCCACAGGTGCCGGTTGTCCAGCTCGAACTCGACGCCTTGGTCGCCCTTGAGTGGGAAGTCCTCGGCGCGCTGGTGCAGCACGAACTTGGATACTTTCACCTCGTAGCCGCCGGGGGCGCGCTCGTCCTCGGCCACCTCGCCCTCGAGCAGGCTCACGCTGCTTTCGATGAGCGCCTTCTTCGCCTGGTCCAGGGAGTCGTCGTCGGCGACACCCTTCTTCACGGTGCACTGCACGTGGCCGGTGCCGTCGCGCAGGGTCACGAACGCGATCTTGCCGCCGCTGCGTTGCCGGTGCACCCAGCCCCGTAGCCGCACCGTGTCTCCGGTGTGCTTGCCCGCCAGCACGTCTGCGACCGTGTTCCAGTCCCCGCTCATCGGTCGCGCGCGAGGCGGGCGGCCCATAAAAACGCCGGGAGCGCGCCGCGCGATCCCAGCGCCTTGCCCCGGCTCACGTCGGGGCCGGCGCATGCACCGCGCCCCCGGGCTCGAACGCCACGAGCCGAGCGGCGAGCCAGGGGTTCCGGGCCACCCATTCCCGCATCTTGTCGTTGCTGACGACCAGGGCGCCCAGCCGGTCGGCCTCGGCCACCAGCCACGCGTCTGCGCTGCTGCCCTTGGGCACCTGCACGATGTCGCCGTCGAGGATGCGATCGTCCAACGCCTCGGCGTCCTCGGGGCGCAGGCGGTGGCGCAGGCTGGCGTCGACCACGACGCGCGGCTGGTAGCCCCGCCGCCTCAGGTGGTCCTCAACCGCCAGCAGGTCGTCGTAACTGGCGGGGCGGCTGCCGCGGGCGCGGGCCACGTTGCTGCCGTCCACCAGGATGACTTCCACGAGCCGCGCCAGGGGCCGTCGTTTGTGAGGTTTGCGGGCCATCACGTTGACGCCGGGGTGTCCGGTCGGCGGCGGTGCCGGCGTCCGCTGAGCGCGTGGGCCGCGGCCGCCGTACCCGTCAGCGCGGGGCTGGCCAGCAATACCAGCGCGGCGAAGGTGACGGGTTCGACGGGCATCCACGCGGCGCCGGCGACCAGGCCCAGCAGTGCCAGCAGCGCGCTGGGGCCCACGAGGCCGATCCAGAAAAACACGACCAGCCCGCCGCGCGGAGCGCCAAAGTGGCGCCAGCCCGCCAGGAAGGACACCGCCAGGCCCAACGGCGCGAGCACGAAGAGGGAGCCGGGAACGGCTTCGTAGCTGCTCCACAGCCACGCCGCGGCCAGCCACATGGTCCCAGCGGCTGCGACGCCCCAGAGGACCTGTCGCGCGGACTCGTTCATGGGCGCCGCAACCCGCCGAACGGTCAAAACCGTGGCGGCCAGGGGCGTGTGCTTTCACCGATCCAGTGCGAAGCTCCTATGGATGGGAGGCAGTACAACAGGATCGTGCCCTTCGCCGTCGTCGCCTGCAGCGCCTGCCGTCAAGCCTGGGCCGTCGACCTGCGCCACAAGCGCGTCGCGTGCCCGAGCTGCCAGCGCCCGGCC
>JBFJYU010000440.1:0-1773 GCA_041622435.1 Thermoplasmatota archaeon
CCAGAGGGCTGTAATGGGGCCTCATCTCGCCGCGAAGCCAGCTCAAGTCCAAAGCAGCGTTGATACGGCGCAGCAGATGATCGGCTGGCACCATATCCTCGAGATCAAATTCATAGAAAAGACGGTCTTGCCGACCAACAGGCTCGCCCATCATCGCCCTGATCCTCTTGCTCCGTCCTCACAAGCAAGGAATCACGACACGCCGAGCCCCTCAAAGGACTTTTTCAACAGCCTCAGCTACGACCGGCGGTTCCGAGCAGGCGCCAACCACGGCAGCAGTAGCCCCAGCTCCGGAAGTCCCGGACCGAAAGTCGGCTTCCGCTAAGATCTCTTCGGCTCTGCCCCAGACTCCGGAAGTGCGATGGACGTGGCGCTGAGGCTCACTTTTGACCCGAAGGAGACATTTGGGTTGCTTAGGCATCGCGCTGGACGCTTCGTCTGGCGGTGAAGGCGGTCAACGGGGGACTGGGGGCGTTGCGGCTGGAGCGGGCGCCGCCGGTGCAGCGCTTTTGCTCGTGCCCCTGCGCCTGCCGGGCGGCTGGAGCGATCTGCTGGCCCAGGGAGACCCCGCTTTCGAGGCCACCCACCACGGGGCGGCCGCACTCCTGTCAGGCGCCATCGCGGCGGCCCTTGGCGGCTCCGCGGTCGATGAGGAGGGCGAACAACAGGATGGCGGGAGCATTTTCCTGGATCTGCGCCACCCCGCCGGCTACAGCCCCAACGTGTTCACGACGGGCTGGGTGTTCGCCGCCCGCTGCGTTCTCAATCCCGGCACCGACCACGAGCGCGACGTGTCCGACAAGGTCGAATGGAGCGGCTCGGGCAGCTTCAGCCCCGCCCGGGGCAGCCGCAGCCGACCCAGCTTCGCCGGCGCCGGAGGCAATGTGATCAAGCTCACGTACAAGTCCAAGGGCGTCGCCATCAGCAAAGAGTACGCCGTCAGCGCCGTCGCGCCGGCCGGTTACGCCGGCATCGGCTCACTCGCCGAATGCCCCGCCGACGCCCACGGCTGCCCGGCATGCCCCCACGCAACGACGGGCGCAGTCCAGACTGGAAGTCCCAACGTCATGGTCCACGGCAAGCCAGCCGCCCGCGTCGGCGACACCGGCACCCACGCCGCGTGCTGCGGCCCCAACTCCTTCACCATCACAGGCGGCGACTCGTCTGTCCGCATCAACGGCCGGCCGGCGGCCAAGGTCGGGAGCCCGACCAAGCATTGCGGCGGCACCGGGCAGATCAAGGGCTAGGCGTCAGCTTGGCAGCGTCACGGGCACCGACACCTCGAGCAAACGGACACCTTCGTACCCGTGCGCCTCCGTCTCCAGGCCCGCGACAACGACCAGCGTGTACTCGCCCGCCGCCGCGCGCCCGGTGGGCGTCTCAGCCACGTCCTCGTACAACGACCCATCCCACGACACCCGGAACGTCCACGCTTGCCCCGGCAGCAGGCGCTCGTAACCATAGCCCTGACATTGCGCCAGCGCCGGCTGAAACGGAACAGGCCCCGACGCATTGGACATGCTGGCGCCCCATGGCCGGCCGCAGCCCTCCGCCAGCGACACCGAGGCCGGGCCGCGGTTCTCCAACTCGAAATCCCACGTTCCCGCCTCGGCGTCGTGACCAACGAAACTGAGGCTCACGTGCGCGCCGCCGACCCAGGTGTCGTCCGAAGCCTCTGCGTAGGGACCAAAGACCCACGCGCCGCCAGCGGTGGAAACTAGGGCGGCGGTGGCCACGGCCAACCACGTCACATTCATGGATACTCGCAACAGC
>JBFJYU010000441.1:0-1749 GCA_041622435.1 Thermoplasmatota archaeon
CTCGATGGCCTCGCGGCCGACGCCGCGGGGGAGCTCAACCGCGCCAACCTTGTCGAGGAGGTGGCTAGACTGCCCCCGCACACCAACAATACCGCCGCCGACTCCGTGGCCGTGCTGAGCCATCACGAAGCCATAGCCCGCCTCTCCGGGGGCCGCGCAGCGGCCCCGCCACACGGACGCGATTTTGTGCTTGCGCTCGTGCTTTCAGCGCGGCGGCCCCGGCGCCAGTCTTGTTGCCCCGTCGCTCTAGTCGACGATTTCCAGGTACGTCGGCACCCCATCGTGCGAATATGCCCGCCAGTCGTTGGGGCCGTACGGGTAGCCGAGGATGAGGTGGATGGCACCGTGGGCCTCGAAGAGTTCGAAGTCGGCGTCGCTGGGGTAGGGGTGAGGCGTGGGGTGGCTGTGGATGCTGCCGTTGAGGGTGCTGTCGACGGGCTGCATCCAGAGTTGCAGGAGCGTGTGCTCCTCTCCCTGGACGGTGCCGGGCAGAAGCACCAGTTCGGTGACGGTGTCATCCTCGACGCGCAGGACGCCACCGAATTCGAGGGGGTGGCTGGCCTTGGCCGCCTCCCTGGCCAAGTCGAGGCAGCTCCGCTTGAGGAACTTGATCTTGGGGTGCTCGTATGTTTCGAGGCTCCACTTGTCCCATTGGTCCCATGCTTCTTGTTCGGGGAGGTTGTTGAACCAATGGTCGTACTCGTCATCGGTCCACTGGTCCTGCGGCAAGTCGCGGTAATTGGCGCGGATTTCCCGCCAGCGGCCCTCCTCCAGGCCCAGCACTCGGCGCAGCCAGCCCATGTTACCTCGTGAGCTTGTTGCGCACGCGCTCGTAAAAGCCATGCCCCAGCCGCACGAAGCGCGCTTTGCGGTTGCTGGGGTGGATGACCACCACGTCGCCGGGCTCGACGTCGTATCCGTGCTGGCCGTCCACGACGACCTTCGCCTGCTTCTCCTGCGCGAGGCTGTCGCGCTCCAGCAGGGTCAACTCGATGACAGAGTCCTCTGGAATCACCCAGGGCCGCGCCGCGAGGCGAAACGGCGCGATGGGAGCCAGAACCACGCCGCGCACGCGGGGGTGAACCAGTGGCCCGCCAACGCTCATGGCATAGCCCGTCGAGCCCGTCGGCGTGGAAACGATCAGACCATCCCCGCGAATGGTGTCCATCAACTCGCCATCAACGGTGATGCGGAACTGGATCAATTTGGCGATGCGGCTGGTTTGCAGCGTGATCTCGTTGGTGGCATCGGGCAGGTCGCGGTTGCCCAGGCGCGCCGCCAGCTTGTCTCGCTCATCGACGTGGTAGCGGCCCTCGATGACCCGGTCGATCGCCTCCGTCGCCAGCGCTGGCTCCACCTCGGTCAGGAAACCGATGGCTCCCGCGTTGACCGCGAAGACCGGCTTCTCGGAGTGCTCCTGCACCATCAGGATCGTGCCGTCGCCGCCGACGGTGAGAAACAGGTCGACCTCCTCGGCCATGGCGGCCACGCTGGCGCCGGTGGCGCCCTCGTACCCTGCCAGCCGTGTCTCCAGAACCACCGCCTCGCCCCGCGCCACGAGGTGGTCGCGCAAGCGCAGCGCCTCCTTTCGAACGTGGGGGATGCCCGCCTTGCCGACGATTCCCCACTTCATGGAACCACCTCAAGGATCGACGGGTCGTGCACGGCGAGAAGGCCGGTGCGAGCGCCGATGTCAAACGGGACATCAAGCTGCTCCCGGGTGTCCGGGTGCAGGACCACGCCGCCGGC
>JBFJYU010000442.1:0-1723 GCA_041622435.1 Thermoplasmatota archaeon
AGGCTTTCAAGCAAGCCTTCGCGGGCGCCGCCTGCGAACGCATGGCCTACGAAATTGTCCCCATGGACGACGTTCTCATGATGTGCGCCGTGGACGTCGTCGACCGGCCCTATTACGAGGGACCCCTGCCCATTCCAATTTGGGATCACTGGTTCAGAAGTTTCGCCATGGAGGCCCGCATCAATTTACACCTGAACCTGATTCGCGGACGTGATACTCACCACGCCGTCGAAGCCGGATTCAAATCCTTTGGCCGGGCATTGAGGAAGGCACTGGTCGCCCGGGCTGAGGAAGTGAGTACGAAGGGGCAAGTCTCGGTCAAGTGACGAAACGGAGACCGGGCGCTTCATGGCCATCCTAGCGCCCCATCGTGCGCCGCCAACCGAAACGGGTAGCCAACGAGAAGGGCCAGCTTCCCAACGAGGTACAAAAAAGGGATCAAAACGGGAGAAGTGATTCAGGGCGGCACGTAGCAGTCTAGCTCGACGTGAGGCTCCCACGGATCTATTCCTGTGCAGTAGGGCCAACCGCCCTCCCCGCCTCCAGGGCGCGGGATGTCCCAGATGCTCTCTTCGGCGGCGGCCGGCGCGGACGCAGCCATTCCGGCAAACAACATCAGGGCAACGAGGACCGTGGCCTTTGCCGCTTGGTTCCAAGCCATGCGTTTCAATCGGCCAGCTTCCGTGAAGTTCTTTCGGCGGCTGGCGGCGGGAACGAAACCAGCTGGTTTCAGGTGTGGCCATCGGCCCGGCCCCTGGGCGCTCCCCGGAAGACCGTCACGGCGCGACGGGGGCGTCGTTGAAGAAGGGCGGCCCACTAGCCACCCCCGTGCCCCTCGCCAAACGCGTCGTGGTGTGCCTGGACGTGGATTGCGGCCGCGTCGTCAAGGGCGTGAATTTCGTCAACCTGCGAGACGTGGGCGACCCTGTTGAGCTGGCAATGCGCTACGAGCGGGAGGGCGCCGACGAAGTGGTGTTTCTGGACATCACGGCCAGCCACGAGGACCGGGCGACGACGTATGATGTGGTTCGCCGGACGGCCGAGCAGTTGTCGGTGCCCCTGACCGTCGGCGGCGGCATTCGCACCGTGGACGACGTGCGGGCCGCCCTGAATGCCGGGGCCGACAAGGTGGCGATGAACACGGCGGCGCTAGAGCGGCCGGACTTGATCGCCGAGGCCAGCGAGCGCTTCGGGGCGCAGTGCGTCGTGGTCGCCGTTGACGCCAAGCGTGTTCCGGATGGGACGCCCCACGCGCCGTCGGGTTGGTCCGTCTTCACCCACGGTGGCCGCAAGGATTTCCAGCGGGACGCGATTTCGTGGTGCCGGGAAGCCGCCGAGCGGGGGGCGGGGGAAATCCTGCTTACCTCCATGGACGCCGACGGCACCCGGGACGGGTTCGACTTGCCCCTGACGCAGGCGGTGGCGGCGACCGTGTCGATTCCCGTGGTGGCGTCGGGCGGCTGCGGCGAGGCGCGTCACATGGTTGACGTTCTGGCTGCCGGCGTCGGGGCCGACGCGGCGCTGGCTGCGGGAATCTTCCACGACCAGGTGACCACCGTCGGGGCCGTGAAATCCCAGATGGCCGACGCCGGCGTGGACGTGCGGCTGGACCAGGAGCCTCCGAATCTTTAGGGACCGTCGCGCTGGCTCGCCGGTGAAGCACCCCGTCACCAGCGACTCGCTTGGTTCGCTGGCCTACGACGAACGCGGACTCGTGCCGGTG
>JBFJYU010000443.1:0-1691 GCA_041622435.1 Thermoplasmatota archaeon
CCGCGCGAAGGGTGGCCGCATGCGTCGGGCGCAGGAAGTCCACGCTGAGGTTGATGTTGGTGCCCTGGCGCCCGGGGGCGAGCGTTGTCATGAATGCGGCGCCCATGGCGGAGTCTGCGAGCCCGGCCAGGACGCCACCGTGCAGGACGCCCATCGGGTTGGCGAGTTGCTCGTCAACGCTGGCCTCGTAGGTGGCCCGGCCGTCGGCAGCATCGACGAGCTTGAAGGCCAGGTGGGCGTCGTACGGGGAGGCGCGGACTTGGGTCACGGGCCCGCCATCCGGCGCATGGGTTCAGCGTTTGCGCGCGGCGGCCAGCGGCCGGCAGCGGCCGGCCGGCGGCGGGCGGCGGGCTCAGCGTTGCACGGGCGCGAGGACCTGCCAGTTTTGGCGCTGGGCCCATGCTTCGGCGGACAGCCAGGGTGCGCCGGGGAACTGGGCGCGCAAGGCGTCCATGTCGACGCTGTAGCCGACGCGGTCGAACCACTCGTACATCAGGCCGATGTCGGGGTTCTCGGCCTTGAGGGGCTCGACGGGCTGGACGACGCACTTGATGGGCTGGCCGGCGGCGGAGCTGATGGCGGCGGCGAGCCGCTGCGGGGTTGGCGAGTCCGTGGCGAGGTCGAGGCGCTTGGCGCGGTAGTCGGATCGGCGCTCCAGAACGTCGGCGTTGATGTAGCCCAAGTCGTCGAGGTCGATCATTTGCAGTTCGCGGTCGGCCGGCATCGCCATGACGAGGCGTCCCTTCTGCAGGTCGCCCAGCATCCAGGGCCCGACGACGTTCTCCATGAAGTAGGCTGGCGCCGTGATCGTGTAGTCGCGGCCGCTGGCCTCGAGGTGCTCCTCGACCCGGCGCTTGCTGTCGAAGTGGGGAATGCCCGTCTTCTGGTCCGCCGACGCGACGGAGGAGAGCAGGATGTGGCCGACATCGGAGACGGCGTCGATGGCCTGGATTCCCTGCCGGGCTTCGGTTTCCGCGCCGGCCTCGAACGGGGTTGTCATGATGAATGCGGCGTCGGCGCCGCGGGCGGCTTTTTGCAGGCTGGACGGGTCGTCGAAGTTGCCCGCGTGGATCGACGCGCCTAGTGTCGACAGCTTGGCTGCCGCCGGGCTTCTGGGATTCCGGGTGACGGCGCGTACCTTGTGGCCGCGCCGCAGCAGTTCGCGGGCCAGGACGCCACCTTGCTGGCCGGTGGCGCCCGTGACGAGGACATCGATGGACTTGGGCATGCTTTCACCTGACGGCTCCGGGGCCGCCGGGTGCGCGATGCCGCTGGCGCTTGAGGTGCTGGTGGAACGGGCCACCGCAGCCGTGGAGTCGCGGCGCGGCGCCCTCCTCCCAGGGCCAGCCGCCGCATGGTTCTTGTAGAAGGGCAAACTCGCAAGCCCGTCATGGGAAAGGATGGGAAGGCCGACCCGGCCGGAACCGAGGTGATCGACGAGGCTGCCCTCGAACAGCCGGACAGCGTCGAGTCGCAGATGGCCGCCCCCGACGATCCGGTCGGCGCGCTGGAGTATCAGGTGGCAGACCTCCGCCAACGCCTCACACGCGCCCGCGCCGACTACGCCAACCTCCAGAAACGCCATGAACGCGAAGCCTCCCTGGAGCGCGACCGCGTCAAGGCGCGCGTCCTCGAGGACTTCCTGCAAGTCTACGAATACGGCCAGATGGCCGCCTTCGAGGCCGAGCGCA
>JBFJYU010000444.1:0-1685 GCA_041622435.1 Thermoplasmatota archaeon
CAGGTCTTCAAACTCCATGCGCTGGCGTCGGACGCCGCTCCGGCTGAAACGTCTTGCCTGTGTTGGGGCGGCCCCCGGCCGCCCGCCCCCGGCTGCCCTCGCTGCCTGCCCTCGCTGCCTGCCCTCGCTGCCTGCCCTCGCTGCCTGCCCTCGCCGCCTGCCCTCGCCGCCTGCCCTCGCCGGCGCTCGGCGTCTTCTGCTCGGCAAACCCCTTTGACGCCGCCGGGGTCGCCGGGCCGTGGCGGACCTGGAAGCCATCCACTCCCGCGTGCGCGCCTGCATGGCGTGCGGCCTGCACGAGACGCGCACGAACGCCGTGCCCGGCGAGGGCGAGCCCCGCCCCGGAGCGGGCGTGATGCTGGTTGGCGAGGCGCCGGGTCGCAACGAGGACGAGACCGGGCGACCGTTCTGTGGCGCGGCCGGGAAGAACCTGGATCTAGGCCTGGCCGAGGCGGGCCTGCCCCGAGAGGAGGTTTTCGTGACCTCCATCGTGAAGTGCCGACCGCCCAAGAACCGCGACCCCAAGCCGGCGGAGAAGCAGGCCTGCCGGCCGTTTTTGCTGGACCAGATCGCGGCGATCCAGCCGCGCGTCCTGGTGGCTCTCGGCCGGCACGGCTTGTCGGGCCTCGTGGAGTCGGCGCCCAAGACGTTCGGCGACGTACGCGGAACCTTCGTGGAGGGGCCCGGCGGCGTGCCCGTCTTCTGCTCGCTCCATCCGGCCGCGATCATCTACCGTCAGGCGTGGCGGGAGCAGTACCTGGAGGACTGGCGACGGTTGGGGGCGTGGGTGCGCGGCGAGGGGCCGAGCGGGTTTGGGCCTGCTGTCTGACACGGGGCCTAGCGTGTGCATCTGCTTCGGCCAGCATAGCCGAGATTCGCCGCCGACTCCGTGGCCGTGCCGAGTGAACTCGGACCTCCCGATCCCGGGCGCATGGAGCCAGGCCGGGCCGCGGCCCGGCCGGCGGTCCGCCGCGCTGTCTGAGGGGGTCGCTCGTCGTGGTTTCACCGTGTCTGCCCCAGAGTCGGCGGCACTTTGGCGGTTGTCTGACACTGGTAGATGCACGTGTCTGACAGGTGCGCGTCCGACAGTCGCGGCCGGTGGCTGTCTGACACCCGCCGCAACGTTGACGGGCCGTCCGATGCCCCCGGTCCGATACGAGTGGGCGGGGTCCGGCGGGTCAAGACATCGCCGTTAGGCGGGCCGGGGATTCCGGTTTTCTCCTGTTGGCCACGCCGTCGGCGGCCCCTTGGCGCCTGTTGGACAGAGCCAGTTGCACGCGTGCGCACCTGTCTGACGCTGCGTGTCCGACACGTCCGACGTCAGGGTGTCAGACGCACTCCACCTCTGGTTCCAGTGGAACTCCACATGCAATGGGGGTGGGTTCACCTCCCTGGGCACCTTTTCTTTAAATATGGAAGGCCTGGGCCGCCGGTTTTGGGGGGCAAGGCTAAATACCCAAGCTGAAATGCAAGTGTCAGACAATGTCGGACGAACGGCAACACTTGTTGCCCTTCGAATGCCATTGTGTGCCCATGATGTCTGACATCTGGCACACCTCTTCCCCGAGGCCAACATGAAGACCGACCGCATCACCATTCGTCTGCCAACCGCCATGGTGTCCAAAATGGACGCCCTGGTCGGCCTGGGCCAGTACGGTACCCGGACCGAGGTGGTGCGCCACGCA
>JBFJYU010000445.1:0-1665 GCA_041622435.1 Thermoplasmatota archaeon
ACAACGCTGTTGAATGTGCTCGCGGCGCTGCTTTTCACCACAGTCACCGTGTCGACCGCGTCCGCCGAAGGCGACGACCGATGCCTGGACAGTGGACCCGCCCGCGAGATCGTTTGCGCCGTGCAAAGAGTCGCCTACAACGTCGTCTACTGTTTCGAGGACCCGTTCCAGTGTTTCCTGGGCTGGTTTGCGCAGTTGCCTGACGAGCTCGAACTGGACCGCTAGACATTCAGCCCGCGAGAAATCGCGTTTCTGCCCCCTCCCCAATGCCAGACTTGCTTGGGGCCGGCGCCGCGGCGAGTCATCCATGGCCCCGCACAACCGCCCCGGGCGAGACCTGGGCCCAACAAGGAGTGTATTGAAATGAACCTGAAAACTACGCTAGTGCCCATCCTTGCGGGCCTCCTGCTCGCGACAACGATTCCAACCGCCTCGGCCGAGGGTCCCTGTAACTACACAGGCCCTGAGCGCGAGATCGTATGCGCCGCAGAGGGAACAGTCCGCAACGCCGTATACTGCGTGGACCCCAACAAACCGGATTGCCCCGGCGACAACATTGTCGAGGAATTGCTCTGGTCCGTGGGGTATTCATTCGATAACTGTTTCCCGTACAGCGAAGACTGCTGGCTCCAGATGGCCGCCCTCGCTCAACTACTGGACGAGCTCGGGCTGGGCCGGTAAAAGCTGGACTCGCTACAGATTCTTCCACATCCCCCCGTTGCTTCTGTGGACTGCAACGCCACCTATCGCTGACGCCCTGCGGCACGCATGACCGTCGCAAGCCCGAGAAGAGCAGCCACACCCAGGGCGGCGCCGATGGCCGGAACAAGCCCTCGCGCTTCCGTTGTCTCGCACGACCACGAATCGATGGGGCGCACGCCTCCGTTGCGCTCCAATTCCACGTTCTCGCAGGCCCCGCCGATGTCCTTGCTGCCGTGGAGTGACGGCCAATCGATGCGGGCGAATCGGGTCACGACTGCGCCGCCGCCGTCGGCCAAAGCCACGTCTTGCGCGACGGTTGCCGACGGCGAACCGGTGCCGTTGCCAGCCGACGTGGCGTGGCGCGAGGCGCTGACGTGAACCTCGCCGGCGGCGGCCCAGCCGCTGGCCGTGACGGTGTGAATGAGGCGAACGTTGGCGTCGTCCAGCAGTTCCGTTTGCAGGTCGAAGGCGAGGGCGGGTCGGGGCCACGGGGGCTCCTCGCCCGGTCGGGCCCAGGCGCCGTCGGTCGCTGTGGACCAGCCGCGCAGGCAACACCAACTGCTGTCGTCGACCGCAACGGCGGCGTCCCACGGGCCCGCCTCGTCCACTCGAAGCCTCCAGGACAGCGTCGCGGTTTCGCCCGCCTCGCCGCGCAGGGCCTGGGGTCCGTCGAGGAACGTGACCGTGTCGGCGCCAACGGCCTCCACGTTGGCGTCGATGGCGCCGTTGAGGCGCACGTCGGCGACGAGCTTGACTTCGGCCCCGACGACGGGTTGGCCTTCCAGCGAAACCGTCGTGTCCCAGGGGGCCTGGGGTTCGGTCGCGGCCGCCGCCATGGCTGTCAGGAGGATGCACAGGGCTAGGAGCGCTCGCACGTTCGGGCATCAGGGGGCGCGGCAAGACCCTTGCCCCGCTGGCTGGCCCAGGCCAAACCTTCAAGCGCCGCAGGCGTGCCCGCCGCGT
>JBFJYU010000446.1:0-1655 GCA_041622435.1 Thermoplasmatota archaeon
GGGCGCATGTTCTGTACGTCGAGAGGGGCGAGGAGTGCGGCGGTGCGCCGGGTGCCACGAGGCAACATCAGTGCATGTGGCTGGTCAGCGAGGAGCCGTAGCCGCGGCCGTGGCGCCTTGCGCCTGAACGCTCTCAGCGGCCCCGCCGCCGCGCCGCCATCAGCAGGGCACCCGCCAGCAAGGCTGCCGGAACGCCCGGCGCGCCCCGCCCGGGGGGTTCGGGCGAGCTGATTTTGTCTTCAATCATGACGGTGCGACCCACGGCGTCCTGCAACTCGATCCGGTACGAGACGCTGCCAGCCCTGGCGGCGGGCGCTTGCTCCAGGATGAATTCATGGGTGGGCCGGGTGTCCCCCGTGTACGCGGTAGCTTCGAGCGCATCGTCGGCCCCGGTCCACCACCGGGCCGCCGTGGCCTCCGAGGTCTCGACGCGGATTCGTGGCGGGTCCCCGGGGAGAACTTCGTGGAGCGTCACGCGCGGAGCCTCCCGATCCCACTCCACCCATACGACGCCGCCGTCCACGAGGCCCCCGGGACGCAGGGGCAACCGCACGTCGGTGATGGTGAGGGCTCCGTCGCGCCGGGCATGGAAGGCGCCCACGCCCGTGCCGGGACCGTACACCTGGGCCGGCTCCGAGGCCGGGTAGAAGCCGAGGCCGCGCCGGTGTCCGGCCAATTCGCTGAGGGGCGCCTCGTCGAAGAAGCCGGCGGACTCGATGCGCAGCACCTGGTCCGGGCTTTGAACGAGAACCACAAGGTCCACCGCCAGAACGCCTTGGGCTGCTGCCTCCAATCCCACCGGTGAACCATCCACTGACAGGATGTCGAGGGCTGCGTTGGGGCCGTCCAGCACCCCCAGAATCCACGCCATGGCTTCGGGGCCCTGGCCAAACGGGCCCGGCTCCGTCGCCAGCACAACCTCGGCCCAGCCGTCGTCGAATGACGCGGTTACCACCTTACCATCGACATCGAGACGGCCGCCCAGAGGCAGGAAAACGTGTACCGTTTCCTCCCCGGCGTCGGCAAACACGCGGCCGCTGCTCACCTGCGCTGGCGCCGGGAGCGTGATCGTGACCGTGTCGAGTTCGCCCCGGATGGTTGTCCATGCGTAGCGGTTGTCATGCACGCTGATGGCGGCGTCCTCGCCTATGGCCACCACGGGCGCGGCCATGTGGACAACCGGAGCGACGGCCGCCTCAATGCGCTCCGCGATCAAACTGGCGCCGGCGTACAGGTTGGTCACGGCGTTGCCTTGCAACTGGAATGAAACGAATTCGCCGGTGAACTGGTCGCCGCTGCGTGCGAAGCCAAAGAACAATCCCGCATCTCGGGCCGCGGCGAGGGCCGCCACGGCGTCGCCCTGGAAGGCTGGCGCATCCGCGACGCCAACTTGGCTGGCCTCCGGGGTATCGTCATGGGCCGCCAGCGGTGGCGCCAGGAGGAGGCCGCCGAGCAAACCTAGCAGGAGGATCGGACGCACACGTGCACCACGCCGCTGCTGGTCAAAAGGAATCGCTGTGCCCTGCTGTTTGCCGGGGGTCAAGAAAAGGGAGGAAGAAGGAGAAATGGACATTGCATTCCGGTCCCGAAAGCCTACGTGTTTTCGGTGTGGCAATTGCCGGCGCTGGCGTGGCCCGCGGCAACATCCCAGGTGA
>JBFJYU010000447.1:0-1641 GCA_041622435.1 Thermoplasmatota archaeon
GCCGCCCGCCCGCTGCCCGCCGCCCGCCCGCCGATCTCCCCGATGCAACGCCCATCCGGTCGCAAGGAGCCCGGCCGGTCAACACGTCCGGCCCAGGGGCCGAATGCCCCCTGGATGGCCTCCGGACGGCACGCTTTTTGAAGCACACCCTCCTGTTGCGCCTGGGATGCAAGCCGAGGTGAACGCCTAGTGGCGGGTCCGACCATTGCCGAGACCCTGGCTGCGGGCCAGAAAGAAATCAGCGTCGCCGAGTTCTTCGAGCGCAACCGGCAGATCCTCGGTTTCGACTCGCCCACCAAGGCGCTGATCACATCGGTCAAGGAGGCCGTCGACAACGCGCTGGACGCGTGCGAAGAGGCCGACATTCTTCCCGATCTGGCCATCGAAATCCGCCCGGCCGACCACAAGGACGAGTTCGTCCTGATCATTGAGGACAACGGCCCCGGCATCGTCAAGCGCCAGTTGCCCAACATCTTCGCCCGGCTGCTGTACGGCAGCCGTTTCCACGCCATCCGCCAGAGCCGCGGCCAGCAAGGTATTGGCATCTCGGCCGTGGTGCTTTACGGCCAGATCACCACGGGCCACCACGCCAAGGTGACATCGAAGATCGGCCGCGGCCACCCGGCCGTCACCATGGAGCTGGGCATCGACACCAAGGGCAACAAACCGACGACGCACAGCGAGTCCATCGATCACTGGGAGAAGGACCACGGCACCCGCTTCGAAGTGGTGTTGAAGGCGCGCTACCAGGGCGGCCGCCAATCGGTTTTCGAATACCTGCGCAGCACCTCGATCGTCAACCCCCACGCCCGCATCACGTTCACCGACCCCACCGGCACGACCACGCTGTTTGACCGCGCCACCGACGAGATTCCGATCAAGACTGTGGCCATCAAGCCGCATCCGCTGGGCACGGAATTGGGAACCATCCTGAAAATGGCGCAGGCGTCGGAATACCGCAAGCTCAGCACGTTCCTGCAAAAGGACTTCACCAGCGTCGGGGCCGACACGGCCAAGAAGCTGCTCCAGGCGGCCGACATTCGAAACATCGCGCCCCAGGACCTGACCCGTGACGAGGCGCGCCGACTGCACGGGGCCTTTGAGAAGGTCAAGATCATGGCGCCGCCGACCAACTGCCTCAGCCCCATCGGCGAGCAACTCGTGCGGCGCGGCCTGAAGAAAGAAACCGAGGACGTCAGCCCCGAGTACATCACGACCGTGACGCGGCCGCCAGCGGTGTGGGGCGGACACCCCTTCCAGGTGGAGGTCGGCATCGTGTACGGTGGCAGCCTGCCCAAGGACCAGCAGGCGCGCATCCTGCGCTTCGCCAACCGGGTGCCCCTCCTGTACCAGCCCGGCGGGTGCGGCGCCACGGCCGCCATCCAGGACGTGGACTGGCGCCGCTACGGCCTCGAACAGCGCGGCGGCAAGGGCACCCCCGTGGGTCCGGCCATCATCCTCGTTCACGTCGCCAGCACGAAGGTACCGTTCACCAGCGAGGCGAAGGAAGCCATCGCGACGATGGAGGACATCCACAAGGAAGTCAAGCTGGCCCTCCAGGAGGCCGCCCGCGGCCTCGGCCGACACCTGCGCAAGCAGGCCAAGCGCGCCAAGGTGTCCGAGAAATTCACCCTGGTCAAC
>JBFJYU010000448.1:0-1641 GCA_041622435.1 Thermoplasmatota archaeon
CCGGCGCCTCGCCTTGGCGGCGGCCCGCTGGCGTCCGCGGTCGCCCGCTACAAGCACGTGGTCGTTGACGGACTCACGGGGGATATCGCGGGCGCGACGGCGTTCCTGGAGGAGTTGGGAATCAACCCGGAGGATTCCATCGACAGCTTGGACGACGCGGGGCTGACTCGGCTCATGAGTGCCCTGAGCGCCAGGCAGGTGGCCGCAGGCGCGTCCACGGAGGATGTCTTGCGGTTGGTGGGTGCTTTGCAGATGCACGCGCAGTTGCAACTCAGTCTGCGGGCGATCTTTGGCATCGTGGATGCGTGCGGTCGGGAGGGCCGCTCGGGCCTGGGCCTCGCCTTCCTGATGGGTGATCGCGAGGCGGCGAAGGGGGCGCGCGGTGTCTACTCGGATTACCGGCGCGCGATCCGGGCGGGTTTGCTGCGTCTGCAAAAGGAGGGGACGACGCGCCTGCGCGCCCTGCAGTGGGCCTGGACCGACCGGCCCGCCTACACCGGCATGGTGGCCGGCCTGGGCATCAACCACGTGCTGGGGGACGTGTCGGTGCCGGTGATCATGATGGCGCGCCGGGAGGACGGCTTGGTCCAGGTCAGTCATCGCGGCGAGGCTCACATGGTCGACGCTGGCCTGGATCTCGGCGCGGCCGTGGGTCCCGCGGCCCTGGTGGCCGGCGGCGAGGGGGGCGGACACCCGGTGGCTGCGGGCGCCGTCATTCCTCATGACGGCGTGGAAGCCTACCTGGCGGCGCTCGATGCCGCGCTGGTGGCGCAGGGCTTCGCGCCCAACGGCTAGCGCGGCCCTGGTGCGCCCACGGCGGCGCCGCTGACCCCACAACCGTTTTCGTGGCCATGGGGTGTCAGTGGAACATGCGCATTGGCGGCGTTGTTTGCATGGTACCCCTGATGGTGGCGATCCTTGCGGGTTGCATCGGCGACGACGCGGCACCCGACGCCGTCGTGGATCCTGCACGCGACCCTGCGTCGCCGGACTTCAGGCCCAACGTCGTCGTGGCGCTGCTGGACAGCGGCATCAACCCCTATCACGCCGAGTTTGCGGAGCACTACGAAGTGGACGACCCCGCCCAGTACATTCCCGGCTACCCCGGCGCCCAGGTGCTGAAGTTGTCACCGTGGGTCGGTGGTACGAACAACCGCGAGGGCGCCGACGAGGGGCTGTGGGAACAGACCCGCGAAGGCACGCTTTACAGGGTCGCCGGCTCGAAAATCGTGGGCCTGATCTCCTTCTACGGCGACGATCAGCTGCCCGGCGGCGGCCACGGGACGATGACGGCGAGCCGCGCGGCGGCCAACAGCATCGGTGTGGGCGGCAACGCGACGCGCCTGGTGGTCGTTCAGGGCACCAGCCTCGAGGCCATCCGATGGGCGGCTGACCAGGACTGGATTGACATCATCAGCATCAGCAGCGGCATCAGCCTTGGCGGGGTGGCACCTGGCGCAGCCAACGCCCACAACCAGGCGGGCATCGAGGCGTTCCAGTACGCGGCCCACCGCAAGCCCATGTTCGCTTCCAGCGGCAACGGCTTGGGAAATGTCGGCGTGGCGGGCTTCCCGGCCTGGACCCGGGGCCCCAGCGGCGCTCCCGACGTGATCAGCGTTGGCGCCAACGAGAACGGTCGCA
>JBFJYU010000449.1:0-1629 GCA_041622435.1 Thermoplasmatota archaeon
AAGGCAGCCGGCGGAGGGTCTCCGGGCTCGCCATCGGCGCGGCCCGTTGTCGGCCCCGCGCCCATCGCCACCGCGCCGCACGTCGCCGACGGGGCTGCCTGAGGCACCTCGACCGGCCAGCCGGGTTGCCTTGGCGTCGCAGCGGCGCGTGCTTCGTTTCGTGTTATGTGGCTGCTCGACCCGAGGCTCGACGGAGGCTCGGGTGCCGCCTGCGCCGCGGAGCTAAGTACCGGAAGCATCTGGCGTCGCCGGAATGCAAATGGTTGGTGTTGATCTATTGCGGAATGCCAAGTTGGTGGCCCCTTTTCTTCTTTTGATTCTAATACCAAGCGGCGGCGCCCTCACCGGGGGACCGGACGCCCACGGGTACACGTTTGAGGACTCCAGCGAAGGCTTGGTGACCTACACGCCGGTGGATGTGGCGGGGCTGCCGGTGGGCATGGCCGTGAACTTGGCCCCTGACAGCGGCCTTGCGGTCGGAGACATGGATGACGGCCTCTACGGTGCGGGGCTTAGTGGCATCGGCATTCCTGGCCTGTACACGGGCAACGAAATGCTTCGACTATGGGCTTCCACGAACGGGTTCATCAGCACCATGCCGGCGAATGACGACGCGACGGACCCGGACCCGACCAATGAGTGTCCGGACATCGGCCCCGCCCCCAATGGGCACCCCCGCGCCATGCTCTTCCACGATGACTTGGTCGTCGAAGGCGGGATCTGGGTCACGCTCTACGGCATGGGCATCCTCGGCGGCGACGTCCACCCGTTCCCGCACCCTGACGGCATCGATGCCGGCGTCCTGCTGTTGACCCACTACGATGATGTTCGCCTCGCGTCGGGCGGCGGCACCTGGGACATGTGGCTGGGCCAGTGGGCCAATGGCGACTTCATCTTCCAGTATGGTCCCGGCATGCCGGCCCACCATTCTGCCACGATCGGCATCCAGAACGCCGACGGCAGCGATTCGCTCATCGTCAGCTGCGTGCTGGGCGTGGAACCGATCGAGCGCGCCGCATCAACGGCGGGAACGTGTGTTCTGCCGGACGAGGCGGACTTCCAGCGCCAGTTCCGTGGCGGCGCTCGCAGTTTTTGTGAGTTGTTCCCCGCCCAGAAGAAGGCGCTGGCGGAACCGGGCACCGTTGCCCTCGTGACCGCCGACGCCGGCTGCCGCGCCGTGGTTGACCTGGACCCCGGCCGCGGCCGCGACATCCGCAACTTGCGTGAGGGCCGCGTGATCCCGGCTGGAGCCGACGTCTGGGCCGTCTGCGGACCCCGGGGCGGAACAGTCGCGGTGGAACTCGAGGGTGTGGCATCCGGTGGCCTCAGCGAATCCGCGATCCTGTTCCGCGCCCCAAGTGGTTAGCGGGGCACCGGTTGCCCAAACCAGTTTTATGGTTGATCCGCCTGGATTGGAGCATGGTGGAAGCTAGCCGCGCAGTCGCTACAGTTTTTGCAATAACAACGATGGTAATGCTCATGGTTCCGTCCGTTGCCGGTGAGGTCATCGCAACGGACGCGTGGGGCAATCAGCTGTACAGCGCCGACGACCCCAGCGCGTCCTACTCCGGGTACGATCTCTCAGCGTTGCCCGCCGATGAGGTCATCCTGGGCTTGGACGGCGCCGAC
>JBFJYU010000450.1:0-1616 GCA_041622435.1 Thermoplasmatota archaeon
CCCGGCCGCGCTGATCGGGCTGAACCTGACCGCCAACCAGGCCCTGCTGCCTGCGGCCGAGCCCGGCCGGGTGCCACTGGGCTGGTCGATGGCCGAATACACCCAGGGCACGCTTCCGCCGGTGTGGCTTTCCGCCCCCATGGAGCGCGACATGCTCATCCAGAGCGGCGCCGTGGCACTGAGTTTTGCCCCCAATCCCGCCAGCGTGTCGCTGCTGGCACGCCCCGAGTTCACGGCCTGGTTCGGTGTCGAGGACCGCTTCGGCACCCACCTCTTCTTCGACGGGCCGTCAGTCATGCGCGCCGGCGAGGTGTTCACCGCGGCAGCCGACCTTCCCCTGCCGCCGGGCGGCCTGGTGATTCCTGCCGGCGAACGAGTGGCGTTACGCGTGGCATCGTACATGGCCGATGGTGAGCAGGCGGATGTCATCGATCTCGTCGTCGGCGATTCGGATGCGCCCAGCCAGCTCACCCTGATGATGCGCCCCGTCGAACTCGCTCCGGCGGCCGAAGTGCAGATCCTCGACGAACGGGGAGCCTTCCTGGGGACGCGGTGCGGCGTCGCGGACCCCACGAATACAGCCACCGAGACCTATCCGCTGGAGGTGCCCGTGGGCGCCCTCGGGGTTCGCGTGGACCTGAAGCGTCTTGGCGGCACCGGCGCGCCTGATCTGGATTTCCTGATCCTCGATCGGCAAGGCGAAGTGGTGTGGGGTGGCGAGGGCTCCGGCGGCGACGAGGCGGCACTGCTGCTGGGCCCGAACATGGACGCCGTGGGGGCAGGCTCCTGGAGCCTGTACGTTTTCAGTTGTCAGCCGCAGGTGGTCGACTACGAAGTCGATGCGTGGCTGCTGATGCCCGTGGGCGCCGTGGCCTAGCGGGGCCGCCGGAGGGCGGCTGCCGCGGGGTGCCGGGCCTGGCCGACCTCGCCCCGGTCCTAGGTGCCCGATGCTTGCAGGCGCAGTCCGTCAAGGTAGTCGTGCAGTTGGCGCTCCAGTTGCAGGAGGTCCTTGTGCAGGTCCAGGCAGTGGCGGAGCAGTTCAGAGCGTGCCATCAGCCATTGCTCGGCTTGGCTCCTATTAACGCCGACGTGAAGGGGGAGCGAGGGACTGGTCATTGGACCCGCCGAAGCCCGAACGGGTTGGCTCCCATTCCCCGCCGTGGTCTTCCGGGACTTCCCCCCGATCATACGCTTCTAGGACATCGAAGGGGTCCGGTAGGCCGAGTGCTTCCCATTCCTGATCGTCCAGCCGGCGAACCCGGCCCGCCCAGTAAATCCAGGCGCCGCCTCCGTAGATGGTCATGAGCGCGCCGCCCACGGCGATGCCCACGCTGATTTGCCCAACGAACATCATGATGATTCCCATCACGGTGGTCCAGCGGGCGTTGTCGATCTTCGCTTTCGCCTTGTCCACGGCGGCGGCGAGTTGTTTGAGCACCGTCTCGTCGACGGGGCGGCGGGGGTCCACGATGGGGCCAAGGCGGCCAACGTAGTAGCTGTTGGGTCTCGTCAGTGCCACACCAGCCGCCTCCAACTCCCCGGGCGCGCCCGTCCAAACGCCCTTGGCACATCGCCCGACGAGCCCGAGTAACCATTTCGAGCAAAAATTTGCCAGC
>JBFJYU010000451.1:0-1613 GCA_041622435.1 Thermoplasmatota archaeon
CTCTTTTGCTTGCGGCGCAGTCCAAGTCGCTCCAGCCAACTGGGTCGGTCTTCCGACGCGGCGGCCAGCGCCAGCACGCTGAGGGTTCGAAGGGCAGGGGAACGGCCGGCGCGGGAGGGTGTCATGGCAGAACGCATGCCGCATGGCACTGGCCCTTCATGTCCCTATGGGATTGGTTGGGCGCCGGGTCGAAGAGCGCGAGGTCGCTGGAGCCAGGGAGCTTGAGGGTCGGCGGGCCTCGCCTGGGTGGCCGCTGGCGACAACGCCCTTATGCCACCCCCGTCTCGGCGGCCCCAGCCCATGACGGAAGCCGGCGACAAACCCGCGATTCTCAAGGAGAGCCAATTCACGGTGACCGAGGGGGTGCTCTACCGGGCCCTGCGAACCGGTTCGATCTGGATGAACAAGCTGTTCTTCAGCAGCATCTTCCTGCTCGTCGTTTGGGTCATTGTGGCCGCCTCTCAGGGCGACACGGCGTGCGCCGGCGGCGTTGGGCCGGGTAACGGCACCGAGGATGTCGCCGCCATCGAGGAGGGTGTGTGCAGTCCGCTGCTGACGCCGACGGCCAAGTACCTCGGCGCCATGACCCTGTTCAGCTTCCTGCTCTCCATTGTCCTGGGCGCCCTCGGGCTCGTGGTGGGCAAGCAGATCATCGAGTCGACGCCGGCCGACGAGGAGGCCGGCGCGCCGCCCGCCGACGACGGGGGCGACGGGGAACAGTCCTGATGGGGCATCCGGGGCACTTGGCGCGCTTCGTTGGCGACGCCCGCGCCCGGGCCGCCGGCGGCCTGTACGGCGCCCCAACGCCGGCCCTCGCGCCAAACGGCTCGCTGTTGGCGGCCGTCCGGGGTGGTTCTGGCGTCATCGCCGAATTGAAGCCGCGCAGCCCCAGCCGTGGCCGGTTGCTGGAGGGGGAGCCCGATTCGGTGCTCGCCGCGTACCGCGAAGGCGGTGCATGCGCGCTGAGCATCCTGGCCGACGCGGACCATTTCGATGGCAGCCCGGAATTGGTGCGCCGCGCCCACGCCTTCGGGCTGCCGATCCTGTTCAAGGACTTCGTCGTCACACCGGAGCAGGTGGCCTGCGCCGCTGCGTGCGGTGCCAGCGCGGTCCTAATCATCGAGCGCTGCTTCCCTGAGGCCGCCGATCGCGAGCGGCTGGTGGAGGAGGCCCACGCGGCGGGGCTGGAGGTCCTCCTGGAGGTCCACGGCGCTCCGGAGTGGGACCGCGCCCGCGATTCGGCGGCGGACCTCTTCGGCGTCAACGCACGCAACCTCGACACGCTTGAGATGGACGTGGCCGGTTCGCTGGATGTTGTCCAACGCATCGCTGCGGCCGGCCGCCCCGTGCTGGCCCTGAGCGGCGTTGCCACCCGCGCCGATGTTGCCCGCGCCCGCGCCGCCGGCGCCACTGGGGTACTGGTGGGAACGTCGCTCCTGGAGGCTCCGGACACGGCCTTGGCGGTGCGCGCCCTGCAACGCCCGCTGGTCAAGGTGTGTGGGCTGACGCGGCCCGAGGACGTCGACTTGGCCGCCGAGTGCGGTGCTGACCTGGCGGGTTTCGTCGTGGCCGCGCCGCGTTCGCCGCGTTCCTTATCGCCCGACGCTGCGGCA
>JBFJYU010000452.1:0-1610 GCA_041622435.1 Thermoplasmatota archaeon
CAGCGGCAGTCCGTGAAAACCGGATCCTGGCGGGCCCGCTGAGGTTCGCTGTGCCCGTCCAAGCCGATCACGCCCTTGGCTGCCTGCAGGCGCCAGAGGGAGATGCCCGCGTTTGCCACACTCGCAAGGCCTCCGACGACTTCGAGCTGAGCCAATGCGACCCGTGGGGCAACCACTCCCGGCGACCACGGCGACAGGGCGAGGACTGCACAACATCGGCCGGCGTCGTGGCGCGATCAGCCTGCCAGGAATCCGCCTGGGGCTCGTGCGATTACGACGGCGTCGGAGCCTACGCATTGTACGGCAGCTACTCCGTCATCAGCGTTGGAGCCGTCGAAGACAACCACGGCGACGACAACCGCTGCACGGCCTATGCCTACATCGTGGACCCGAACACGGGGACGTACCTCCGCGAAACGCTCTTCGATGAGCCGTGCGCGGAAACGCTGTAGGAACGGCGCCAAGGCCACGGCGGGTGCTGCCCCGCACGCCGCAACCCCACTGCACACGCTTTAAGCGGCGGCCCCCCATCGACGGCTCCGCCCCATGCAGCACCAGAGCCCCCCCGAGAACGCTGTCAAGACCGGCACAACGACGCTGGCCCTGGCTTGCAAGGACGGCGTCGTCGTCGCCACGGAAAAGCGCGCCACGATGGGGCACCTCATCGGGCACACCGACACCCAGAAGCTGTACGCCATCGACCACCACATCGGCTTGACGACGGCCGGGCTCGTCGGCGACGCCCAGGCGATCGCACGCTACCTGGCCGCAGAGGCGCAGTTGTACCGCTTCAAGCGCGACCAGCCCCTGCCGGTCAAGGGTGCGGCCACCATGCTGGGCAACATCCTCCACCGCTCCAAGATGATGCCCTTCTGGGTTCAGCTCATTGTGTGCGGCCACGACTTGCGCGGCGGCCACGTGTACAGCGTCGATGCCGCCGGCGGCGCGATCCCGGACAAGTGGACCACCACGGGAAGCGGCAGCCCGTTCGTCTACGGTGTCATTGAGGACCGCTACGAGGAGGGCTTGGACGTCAAGCTCGGCGTGGATCTTGCCGTGCGCGGGCTCAACGCGGCCATGCGCCGCGACGCCGCCAGCGGCAACGGCATGGACATCGCGGTCATCGACGCGGATGGGTTCCGCCGCCTTGAGGCCGATGCCATCATGAAGCGCCACAAGGCGCTCAAGCTGCCGCCGACGTTTGCGTAGGCTGGCGGGGAGGGTAGGAAACGCGCGGTTGTGCGGCCGCCGGGCTGCACAGGTTTCACGGCCACGGCGTCAGCGCTGACGTGCTGGACCGGCCTTCGGTAGCCCAGGCAGCCCGGTCACGCCCTCTCGCATTGGCTAGGTTAAAAATAGCCAATTGCAATAATCGCTGGGTCCGCAAATCGGACGGGCTCGTGATCAAAATGAAAACAACTCTCATTACCGCACTGCTCACGCTCTCGATCCTGGTCTTCCCCGCGCAGGCCGACCATGGCAGCCACTGTACCAACGCGGAGGACCTGGCGATCCTGTGCATCGGGGCGCGCTCCGCAGGCGACCCTGACTGCCAGACTGAACCCTACGGCGCGACGCAGGACTACTATTACGTCATGGCGCCCGGCGGA
>JBFJYU010000453.1:0-1588 GCA_041622435.1 Thermoplasmatota archaeon
CACGCGGACCGCAAGATTCCCGGCGTCGAGATGAGCACGGGCAGCCTCGGCATGGGCCTGGGTTACGGCAACGGCGTGGCATTGGCCAAGCGCCTCGACGGCCACGGCGGCAAGGTGTACGTGATCGTCGGCGACGGTGAGTTGCAGGAGGGCAACGTGTGGGAGTCGGCGATGACCAGCGCCCACCGCAAGCTCGACAACCTCGTGGTCTTGCTGGATCACAACAAGATCCAGATCGACGGCCCCGTGGCCGATGTCAAGGGCGTCGAGCCCACGACGGACAAGTTCCGCGCCTTCGGCTTCCACGTTATTTCCTGCGACGGCCATGACTTGGCCGCCGTGCAGGCCGCCTACGACGAGGCGGACGCGGTTCAGGGCAAGCCGGTTTGCATCGTTTTCGAGACCGTCAAGGGCAAGGGCGTCTCGTTCACCGAGGACACCGCCGAATTCCACGGCCGCGCCCTCAGCGACGACGAGATGGTCAAGGCGATGGCCGAACTCGGCGAACCCTGGTCCGCCTGAAACCGGGCGCCCCGCGCCCGGCGCGGTCCGCCCCGGCAACCTGATGGCCGCCGCGCCGCATGGCTGCGGCGTGACCAGTCAACGCACCAACACGGCCGGGGGCAGCGCCGAGGCACCCACGCGCACGTACCGTTCGCCCGCCGTGCGCGTACGAGCCGTCGTTCCCGGCGACCCCGCCGCCGTGTTCGCGTTCATCGCCGACACCCGCAACGACCCCAAGTGGTGCCCCAACGTGGATTCAGCCGAGCAGATCGAAGGCGACGGCGTACACGCCGGCGCCCGCTTCCGTTACGTGCAGCACTTGGGCAAGCGGCCGGGTTCGTTTGAGGGCGTGGCCGAGGTCATGGAGATCGAGCCGGCGCGCATCGCGTGGCGCGTCGAGGACAAGTTCCAGGTGCGCGACATCGAATTGAGCGCCCGCCCCCACCGGCGGGGGACCTTGCTGGAGCAGACCACGCGGGCGGCTTTCAAGCGGCCGCCGGGGCCGCTGCGCTGGCTGTACCCATTGATGGCGAGGCGGGTTCTCAAGGAGCAATTTGGGGGCGTTGCCCCCGCCATGGCCGCAGCGCCAGCGGCCAAGGGCCGTCGCACCGGGTGACGCCGCCGTCGCAACGGTTAACTAACAGGCCGGTGAGGGGGGCACTGGCCCCAAGCCAGTCCGGCCGCCCACATGGCGAGCCGCTGCCTCCGGCGAGACTGTCTTTTGCGCCGTGAGGAACAATGTCATTCGAAGATTTTCACCTAGCCGACGGCACGCTTGACGCCGTCGTCGCCATGGGCTACGAAGAGCCCACCCCCATCCAGTCCGCCACGATCCCCCTCCTGTTGCAGGGCAAGGACGTGTTGGGCCAGGCGCGCACCGGAACCGGCAAGACCGCCGCGTTCGGCATCCCCCTTGTTGACCAGTTTCGCGGCGAGCGCGCCAGCCGCATCGTCTCCCTGATCCTGCTCCCCACGCGCGAGTTGGCCATCCAGGTCACCGAAGTGCTGGGCGAGATCTCCAAGGGCAGCCGGCTCGCCATCGTCCCCGTGTACGGTGGCGCTGGCTTCGGCAAGCAGGAGAACG
>JBFJYU010000454.1:0-1555 GCA_041622435.1 Thermoplasmatota archaeon
CCAGGGCGGCCTCGCGGCGGGCGCCCTCACCACCGATCTCCCGAAAGCCGGCGCTGATGACAACCACCCCCGCCACCCCGGCTTGGGCACAGGCACGCGCCGCGTCCACCACGGCGGCGGCGGGAACCGCGATGACGGCCAGATCCACCGGGCCAGGCAAGGCGTCCAGCGACGGCAGCGCCGGGACGCCATCGACCGTGCCCCCAGAGGGGTTGATGGGATACAGCGGGCCATTGAATCCGCCCGTTCGCAGCGCGCGCACAATCTGCCAACCGATGGAACCCGGCTGGCGGCTGGCGCCGACCACGGCAACCGAGCGCGGGGCCAGCATCCGGGCCAGCCGCCCGGCGGGAGCCTGTGTTGCCACGCTACTCCACCAGGACCGTCACCGTGCCCTCAATCTTGCGCGAGTCGAGCCGGACCGTGTCGCCCGCCCTCCAGTCGCGCACGCGAAGCCACACCTCGCAACAGAAGTGGAGCACGTGGCGGCCCGGCTCCAGGCGCGGGTAGTGCTGCTGGACCGAGCCCCACGACTCGTCCGGCCATCCCGGCTTGTCGTCCAGCTTCAGCTCGGCGGGTTTGGCTTCGTTTCCATCCAGCGACGATGTCAGGCGCAAGTGGCAGTCCTCGCGGCGGTGGCTCGCCTCCTCGAACCGGTACGTGAAGCGCAGGGACAGGTCCTGGCCCCGGGCCACCAGCGCCTCTTGCGGGGCTGAGGATTCCACCTGCACGTCGCCGCGGATGGCGGCGTGGGCGACGATCAGGGTCGTGGACTTCGAGGTTGTGGCGTTCTGGGACATGGTGGATTTGGGGTGGGCCGGCCGGATCGGCCGGCCCGGGTGTGGTTGGTGTTATTGGAGGATCGGATGGCTGCGAACGAGGGACAACCGGGCCCAGCGCTGGCCGAGGCCGATGAAGTTGCCGGCGTGCAAGTGTGCCAGGGCAATCATGGCGATGGCGTAGATCAGGTGGTCGTCCATGAACGGGTTGTTGGCCGGCCACAGCAGCGCCAGCCACATCAGGAAGAGGAGCAGCGCGCCGCTGTAGGCCGCCAGGAAGACGCCGATGCCGAGCGTGAAGGCCACGCCGATGCCCAGCAGGCCCAGCATGAACACCGCGTCCACGAAGGCGCTGCCCGCAAGGGACTGGAAGGCCTCGGCCAACGGGCCCTGGGTCCCAAAGCTAAGGAAGCCCGTGGTGGGGCTGCCGCCGCGAAGCCACGCGTTGTCGCGCGCCGTGGCGAAGCCCAACCCGAACGCCTTGTCCAGGAAGGGCCACAGGAAGATCCATCCCAGGGCGATGCGCAGGACACCGACGGCGTACCCCGCCGGCGCCGCCAGGTGGGCCTCGTGCGCCTCAACATGGGCTGCCCGGGATGTTGCTTGTCGTCCGGCGCGGCCCCTGGCGTGAGTGGGAGGCATGAGTCCTCGTTGTAGAGCTTGGAGCGCGCCGTTCTTCACGGGCGAGGCCGTGGTGGCTGGTCCACGGCGGGCGCCGCCGGCCCCGGGGGCACGGCCCGATGAAGGGGCCGCGGGGCCCGGGGCGTCCGCGACGG
>JBFJYU010000455.1:0-1528 GCA_041622435.1 Thermoplasmatota archaeon
CATGGAGAACCCCGGCCTCGTGGTCTTTCGGCCCAGCCTGCTCCTGATGGACCCCGCCACGGCGAGCTGGCGCGACCAGAAGCACGTCGACCTGGTCGTCGCGCACGAGTTCGCCCACATGTGGTTTGGCAACCTCGTCACCATGGCGTGGTGGGACGACCTGTGGCTCAACGAAGCGTTCGCCGAATGGATCGCGCACAAGTCGGTCGATGAACTGGAGCCGTCCGAGGAGGTGTGGATGGAGTTCGAGGGCCGCACCGGCGGCGCGCTGGCCACCGACGCGCTCGCCTCGACCCACGCGATCTACTTCCCTGTCCAAACCCCAGACGAGGCCGGCGAACTGTTCGACGCGGTCACCTACGGCAAGGGCAGCGCCGTCATGCGGATGCTGGAGGCCTTCCTCGGGCCCGACGCGTTCCGGGACGGGCTGCGCAGCTACATGCAAGCCTTCGCCGAGTCCAACGCCCAGGGCAAGGACCTGTGGGAACACCTGGCAAAGTGCTCCGACCAACCGGTCGCCGACATCATGGGCAGTTGGATCGCCCAGCCGGGCCACCCCATCATCCGCGTGGAACTGGAGAGCCACGACGCCGGCGCCCTGCGCCTCCAGGTCTCCCAGACGCGGGCCCGCTCGTCGCCCCAGGCGCCGGCGACCGACCAGCAATGGGTCGTCCCGCTGGTGATCCGTTACGTCGACGACGACGGCGCCCACGAGGCGCGCCACCTGCTCTCCGGCGCCCAGTCGGTCATCGACCTGAGCGTGGCCGGCGCCCTGAAGTGGCTGCACGCCAACGCCAACGGGGTCGGGTTTTACCGCACAAACCCCGACGACCGGCTCCTCGACGCCCTCATGGCCGCGTGGGGCGACCTCACGCCCCCGGAGCGGCTGGGTCTCCTGCGCGACCAGTGGCTCCTCGTGCGCTGCGGCGAGCAACCCATGGGCCGCCTGCTCAAGATGCTGGACGCCGTGCTGGCCGCCGACGAGCATTACGCCGTCGTGGACCACGCCGCGGCCCTGATGCGGGAACTGGAGCGCATCCTGGAGTGGGGTGGCGACGACGCCGCCCTGGCCGGCCTGAGGGCTTGGGTGGCAGCCCGGTACCAGCCGGGCCTCGCGAAACTGGGTGCCGAGCCAACGGCCGGCGAGGACGCGCCGACCACGGAGCGGCGCGCGTCGCTCCTGCGCCTGGCCGGCGGTATCGGGCGCGACCCGGACGCCCTCGCCATGGCGAGCCGACTGGCCGCCGCCGAGCGGGACGACCCCGCATCCGTGGAGGCCGCCGCCGCTAGCCAAGCCGTCGCAACGAGCGCCGCCGTCGGTGACGCTGCCCACTTCGACGTCCACTTCGACACGTACAAGGCGCGCCGCGACGGCGCCGCCTCCCCCCAGGAGGTCGAGCGCTACCTGTACACGCTGGGGTCCTTCCGCGACCCCGCGCTGGTGGCTCGCGTGCTGGAACTCGTGCAGGGCGACGACATCCCGGCTCAGGGGGTCGGTCCCATCATCGCCCGCATGCTCGGCGAACCC
>JBFJYU010000456.1:0-1520 GCA_041622435.1 Thermoplasmatota archaeon
AGCCGCGTCGGATGGGGCACCTTGTCGTTCGACACCGCGTGGCCGATCCAGTTGCTGGCGGCGCCGGCGCTGGCATTGCTGTACCTGGTCCATCGGCTGCTGGCCGGCGACCCGCTCGTGGCCCGCCTGTCCGCCCCGATCCATATCCTGGTGGCCCTGCTGGCCGGGTACGGCCTTGCTGCTCCCCTGGCCCTGGCGGCGCTCTGGTTGCGCAGCCGGTCGACCCAGCCGACGGAGGGCAACGCCAACAAGCGGGTGCAGCGCCTCCGGCAGGTTGCCAACCACGGGCTGCACTTTTCGGTGGCGGTCCTGCTGGTAGGCTTCGCCTCGTCAACCTACTTCGCCGACGAGTTGCGTGAGGAGGCGGCCGTCGGCGAGGGCCTGGACATCGGGGCCTACGTGATCGCGGCCGGCGCGACCGAGGCGGCCGTCGAGCCGGGCACGCCCTACCAGGCGACGACGTGGGTGACCGTGAACGCGACGCGCGGCGGAACCGAAGCCGGCAGCGCGCGGCCGTTGCTGTACTGGGAGTCCCAGACGGGCAGCCATTACCCGCTGCCGGCGACGCTGCGGCTGTGGCACTCGGACCTCTACTTCGACTTGGACGCGATTTGCGTGGACCCAGAAGGGGAGTGCGACGACCAGCGCGACTGGGTCACGGCGTACCAGTCGTCGGCGCGCCTCGTGGAGGGGCAGGAGGTCACGAAGGTGCGGCTGCACGCGTTGAGCCTGCCCGGTTTGTCCCTGGTTTGGGCCGGCTTCGCGCTGTTCTTGTTCCACGGCTTGCTCCTGACGGTGACGGGTGCCCAGTTGCGGGAAGCGCAGCGGGCGAGGCCCGCGGCCCGCGATGCGGGGGAGGGCGCGAAGCCCGCGCCGCCGGCCCATTCGGCGGACGAGGCCGGTGGGGTGCAACGGGCTGACAGCTAGGAGTGAGGGCAGCCGCCCCGCGCCGGGGTCGGTGGATGCACTTCATAACCGCTAAACGGCGGTCCCGGAGTTCGTCAACCCGTGCGCTTCGGATGCTTCCTGTGTAACCACTGGATCATTTGGATGTGGTTGTTGCTCGGCCCAGGCATCGCCGGCTGCGTCCTGCCCCCCGCCGGCGAACTGGACCTGCCTAGCGCCCTCGAACCCCGCGCGCCCCTGGCACGGGACGCCAGCCAGTCCCGACCCGCCGGCCTGGCCGAAGCTGCCGCGCCCCCCGTCGTGGTCGCCACCCTCGACACCGGTGTCAACCTGTTTCACCCCGACTTCAGGCGGCCGATAACCGCCAACCCCGGCGCCTACCTCACGGGTTACCCAAACGCCGCCAACGCCGTCGACACCCGCCTCGGGCGCGGCTACAGCGCCGACGTGCAGGCCTCCCTAGACGAACTCAACGAATTGCGCTACCGCGACCCGCCGTCGTGGATCCCGGGAACCAACCTCGTCGCGTTGTGGGCCCACCCCGCTGACGCCGCTCCCGTGTTCGACGTCTACGGCGCCGTTGGCAACGACCCGGAGCCCTTCCACGCCCACGG
>JBFJYU010000457.1:0-1517 GCA_041622435.1 Thermoplasmatota archaeon
GATGCACAGGGCTAGGAGCGCTCGCACGTTCGGGCATCAGGGGGCGCGGCAAGACCCTTGCCCCGCTGGCTGGCCCAGGCCAAACCTTCAAGCGCCGCAGGCGTGCCCGCCGCGTGGCCCTCCACCTCATCGGCCTTGGCCTGCACGACGTGAGCGACATCACGGTCAAGGGGCTCAACCGCATCCGGTCCTGCGACGCGGTGTACGCCGAGTTCTATACCGCCCGCCTCACGGGGACCACCCACGAGGAACTCGAGGCGTTCCTGGAGCGACCCGTAACGGTCCTAGACCGCATGGGCGTCGAACGCGGCGGCCGCGACCTGGTCGAACAAGCCAAGACACAGGACGTGGCACTCCTGACGGCGGGAGACCCGCTGACGGCCACCACCCACACCGACCTGATGGTGCGCGCCCGCGACGCCGGCGTGCCCCTGCACGTGGTCCATGCGCCCAGCATCTACAGCGCCGCCCCCGGCCTCTTGGGGTTGCAGCACTACAAGTTCGGCCGCACGACGACGCTGGTTCGCCCCGAGCCCAACTGGATGCCCACCAGTCCATTCGACGCCGTGGCGGAAAACCACGATCTCGGCCTGCACACGCTGGTCCTGCTGGACATCAAGGCGGACGAGGACTACTTCATGACAGCCCCGGAAGGCCTTGACGTGCTCCTCCGCCTGGCCGAGGCGACCGGCAGCTCCTGGTTCAACGAGCAGACCCAGGTCGGCGCCGTCGCCCGCGCCGGCAGCGACGACGTAGTCGCCGTCACCGGAACCGTCGCGCAACTGCTCGCCCACGATTTTGGCGAACCACTCCACTGTGTCATCGTGCCGGGCAACCTGCAGGTCGTCGAGCAGGAGGCCTGGGACCGCCTGGCCGTTCAAGCAGCCTAGTCATTCCGCTTAATTGCCACGCCCGGGATGGCGCCGCGTGCGCCAAGCCGCCTGGGTCGCCGTCGGCCTGCTGGCCCTCGCCATCGCCCTGAGCATCATCGGACGCCTCGTCGACGTTGAGGCCATCCTGTTTCTGGCCGGCCTGGGGCTCCTGGCGGCGGCCGTCGCGGGCGTGCTGGCCATTCCGCCGGTCGCCCGCCTGCGCGACCGCGTTCCCCCGATGCCGGGCCTGTTTCCGAAGCTGGCCGGCCAGCGCTGGTGCGCGACGTGCGGCCATGCGGCACCCCGACAGCAGCCCTGCCCGGTCTGCTCCACGCCGCCCAGAACGCAACCCCGGGGTCGGATCGCTATAAAAGCCCGTGATAACGGATAGCAAGGATTATCCCGTTTGCGCCCGATTTGAAGGCGGGGATGGTCGCACAAAATGGCGTTGGCCTCTAGAGACCAACGGCGGAACCACCTGATCACCCGCGGCAACGTTGACGGAATCGTCGCCGCCGCGGTGTGCCTCGCCCGCGAGCCCGCGACGCGCGTGTCGTTCGTGGCCAGCGGCGACCTCGCGGTGGAGGTGTTGCGCAAGGACATCGGCAGCCGCCACTTCCAATTGGTGGACCTCGGGTTGACACC
>JBFJYU010000458.1:0-1506 GCA_041622435.1 Thermoplasmatota archaeon
AACCCGGCCAACGGGAAGAAATCGCCCGCTGGCGCCACGCCCACCAAGCCAACCGCCGCGAAGAAGGCAAAGACGGTGAAGAAGGCAGCCGCGGCCAAGGCGAGTGCCAAGGCCCAGGCCAAGGGACGCAGGCCCACGTAGCGGGTGACCACCGTGCCGGGCGCCCAACGGCCGCCACTACGGGGGAAGCTGCGGGCAGTCGTCCTCGCCCGCGAAGGTGCAGAGGGCTTGCAGGATCGTGTTGGCGAGCAACAACGTGGCCGCCGCGAGGGCGTCCGCCAAGTCGACAATGAAAACCACTAGCGGGTCGATCACGGCGAGCACGAAGTCAAGGATCAGGCCCGCCAATTCGTCGGCCACGCCAAGGACGAAGTCTGCCAGGTCCAGCAGCAATTGCACGAGCCCATCCACCAATGCCACGGCGCCGCTCGTGTCGGGTACACAGTTGGCCGGGTTCGCCGTGCACTGCCCGGTCAGGGCGGCGATCAACACCCGGATCACTTCGTCCCCGGCCCCTTCGCCTGCCAGGATCGCGGCGCAGGCCTGTTGTTCAACGGCGGCGCCGCCGAGCCAACCGTCCGGGGGGCAGTCGGCCGCCGCCGGCGCGGGCAGCAGGCCAACCGTCACGAGCATCAGCGCAAGAAGAATGGTCTTCATGGGTTCACGTCCGGGCGGAGCTGATCGGAGCCTGACGGAGAGCCGACAGCGCACCCAGCGCGAGCCTGGACCACCCCCAACCCGCAAAGCGATCCGCCTTCTTTCATAAAATTCTTGCTTGACCTAATTTCAATCGGGCCGGGTCGGGGGCCCGCAAGGCCCAGCCTCCAGGTCTGAGGGCATTTGCTCGAGTCGGCCTTTCATCGCCCCGGCCGCGGTTGGCCCCGACCGGCGGATATCCATCGCGCCTCGGCCCCAACTGGGGGGAGAATAGTCAAAGATGGAAGAGCGGGGAGTGATCGCGAATCCGCTGCCCAATGACCGGGCCAGGCTCGTGAGAGGCCGAAACGCTGGCCCGCCCTAGCCAGCATCCCTCTGCCTGGTTTCAGCGCCCTCGACGCGCCCACGGCTGCGGCCGGCACGCCAGCTGTCAAAGCCGATCACGGCCAGCACCATGGTCGCGAGCGTGGAAACCACGCCGGCAAACGTGTTGACTGCCCCCCGCGACGGCGCTTCCACATCGGGCGCATCCACCCATTGCGACAGCGGCCCGCCGGGCCGTCGGCCCTCGCCCGCGACGCCGAGGGTGAGGAGGGTGTCGTACTCCTCGGCTCCCTGGGTGCCCTGCGTGAGGAAGACCACTTCGCATTCGCCGCCGCCGTCGAGATCGACTAGTTCAAGCGCGGGGTCATCGAAGCCGTACGAGTCGCCCAGTGGAGTGGGCAGGGGCAGGCGCCACAGTGGTTTCACGTCGGCGTCGAGCAACACGAGGTTCTGGCGCGTGGATTGGCGAACGCCTTCGATGCCCACGTAGTGAATGGCGCCGGTGGCACAGGTGCCGTAGAGCCC